>JABFWM010000528.1 GCA_013362195.1 Acidobacteriota bacterium | reverse complement strand
CGACCATGGCGCGCCAGGCGTCGATCGCGCGGGATTCGTCGGTGAGCGCGGCGTCGAACGCGTGCAGGTCGCCGGACTCCTTGAACACGTTGTATGCGACCGCCGCCGGCAGCCGCGACGCGTAATACCGCGCGAGTGCGGCAAGCATCCGGCAGTCCGTGACCGTCGAGCGGAGCTCCTTGTTCGTGGACGCGCCCGCCAGGTCCACTTGATCGAGCTCGCGGGTAATCGCGTCGGCGGTGTCGGCGAACCAGCGGCCTGTCTGCTGCGGCCATCGCATCGGGCTGCCGGTTCCGCTGAGCAGGTTCCGTGCGGCGTCGGCCGGGCTCATGAACTGCTGCGTGTCGGTGCCCTCCAGCCGCGCGAACGTCGGCAGGTCGTCCTGGCGCTTCATCTCCGCCCAGCCGCGCGTCGTGGGGAAGTACGCGTACCGATAGGCCGCGGCCACGATGCGCGGCAGCACCCGGCTGGCGAGGTGCTGCGCGGTCATCAGATGGCGCCCCGCGTCCGGTCCGAATCGTTTCGTGAACTCGTCTTCCCAGACCGTTGCGGGCGTATCGGGGTCGTAGGTCAGTCGTCCCCACAGCTGATAGAAGTGCCAGTACCGATCGTATTCGGACTCGTAGTAGCGCGCGGCTGGCGTGAGACTGTCGATCGGCTTCCCGGTATGCGGCTCGCCGAGCATCTTGGTCGCGAGCATTTCGTTGATCTCGAAGCTCTCGCCTCCATAGAGGCGCGCCGCTCCCGCAAATCGCCGGACGTAGTCCGGGTCGCCCCAGAGGAACAGCCGCGTGGTGCCACCGCTCCAGAGCTGCCAGTGGACGCGGTAGCGCTGCGGATACGTGAGCAGGTCGGCATACCCGTGCCGCCGGTCCTTCTGGTTCTGCGGATTGACGTGGGTGGGATGGAAGGGGAGCCCCATCTGCTCCATCCAGAACTTCGTGCTGACGCGCGCCGCAAGCCCCTGCCTCAAGGCATCGTCGATCACCTCGTCGGGCAGATCCTTGGCGCGGAGATCGATGCGCATGTCCGGCTTGGCCTGTTTGATGAGCGTGAACACTTCGTGCCAGAAGCCAACCTTTTCCTCGGGCTTGAGGCCCGATTCCTCGTGCATCCGGAACTGGATGGCATCGACTTCCGGGAACACCTGCAGGAAGCGGCGCAGCGCCGCTTTGGTGTACGCGGCCAGGTTGTCGCCGGTGACGCCCCACACCAGCCCGGGCAGCCGTTCGCCGCCTTTCGGCGCGCCGGGGATGCCGCCCGTCTGCACGCCGCCGCGGTAGATGTGATCCCAGATGGCGGCGGTGACCGTGATCCCGCGTTCGTGCGCGAGCTGCATCATGCGCTTGAACGCGGATCGATGCCGCTCCTGATCGGCGGCCGTGAGGCCAATGAACCTGACGCCGGGAAATTCGTCGACGTCGAAGAAGTAGGGATACGGCGGCGCCATGAAGCCGCCGTTCTCGTAGCCGAAGATCACGACGAAGCTGTTGATGCGGCTGGCCGCCAGCATGTCGAAGTACTTCTGCCAGTAGCGCTCGTCGAAGAGACGGCTTTCGAAGTAGGCGCGCTGCATCGTGTACATCGACACGCCGCGCTCGGCCAGGAACGGCTTCTCGTCGATCTCCCGGACGCGCTCGAACGGATCGCTCGCACGCGACGCGCTGGCGACGTGCTCCGCCGCATCGAGCGCCGCGTACATCAGGCCGCGCGCGTCCGAACCGTACAGCACGAGCGCGGGCCTGCCGTGATAGTGGAGCCGCCGGATGACCAGAGCCTCCGGGCCGGCGGGTACTGGTGCGTTCCGCTCGTGAACGAGACGGCCAGCTTCGCAGTCGGCCGTCGTCCCCGCAATGATCACGAAGTCAGGCGGAGTCGGGGAGGGCAGCGTGGCCAGCCGGAAGCCACGCGCGGCCAGCGCGTCCCGCAGCTTCGCCATTCCGTATCGTGCGGGAGCGTCCAGGGTCGGCGGCGCCACGATCGCCACGACAGGAAACGAGGCGGTGGCCTCCGCACCCTTCACCAGGATCGCGGCGGCGAGCAGGATGCGGGGCGCGAGGCGAAGCGACAGACGACCGATCGAGGCGAACCGGGACGTCATCGGATGCTCCTGTGCTGAAGGACGCGCAGCCGATCTCGCGGCGCGGCTCTCATGGCCATGAAGTGGCGGCCGGTGTTCAGGCGATGGTTAACTCGAACACGATGACTTCATGATCGAGGATCGACTCGATCTCTATCGTTGCCGAACCGGCCGCAACCGACACCGGCCGTTCTCCACCCGAGACCAGCAGGCGCGCACGCGGCTTCGTGAGCCCGTGCGGCAGCCTGGCCGTCACCTTGAACGGGCCGACGCGAATCAACTCGTCAATCGGCGCGCGCCAGGTCGCTTCGTTCGTGAGGTTCACGACGTGCAGGATCAACCGTCCCGGCTGTTCGTACACGTGACAATCGACCAGACCGGCGCCTTCGACCGTGAGGGGAATGCTGTCTCGTGACGCCCAGCGGATCACGTTCGCGAGCAGCCGCGCGTGGTCGGGGAGGTGCTCGCGTGCGTACCGCCGATCGATGTCGGCGGGCATGTACGCGATCCGGGACTGCCGACGCTCCGACAGCACCAGCCCGGGAATGTCGGTGCTCGGCTGACGCATCCAGGCCGTCTCGGGCGGATAGGTCGGAAAGGGCGGCACGAACGTCATTGGGACGACGACGCCGTCGTCGAGCTTCAGCGCGCCGAGGGTTCCGCCGAACGGCAGCAAATCCGTTTCTTCGAAGCCGCGCAGCACCGCGTGGCGTTCGCCGGTGACGGCTGGTTCCTCGCCGGTTTTCGGGCCGTCGACTTGCGCCCGGAGCTCGGGCGTCAGCCGCAGATACGTATGAGCGTTCGGGCTCGGCGCGAACGCTCCGCTCGGGTCTGCGGCCGACGTCCGGCCCGCGGCCGATCCGCGCGACGGCCCACCGCCAACGGGATGGCAGCCGAACAGGTCGGCGAGCGCGAAATCCTGCCGCGCGTCCCCCCACTCGTCGTAGAGGCTCGTGGCGCCCGTCGCGAGCAGCGATCCGCCGCGCGCGACGAACCGGCGGATCGCGGCCGCCTGCGCATCGGAGACGGCGCCGACGTTGGGCAGGATCAGCAGGGTGAGGCTGCCGCTCTGTGCATCGAGATCGTCCGCGTGAATCGGCAGGTAGGGAATGCGCGCGCGGACCAGCGCATGCATGAACCCGGTGTACGGCGCATCCACCAGATCCGCCGCCGCGTCGCGGCCGAAGAAATCGGTGTTCCGCTGCGACCAGACGATCCCTGCGGTCGCGACCGGCTGGCGGTCGACGAGGTACTGCTGGTTCGTCTTCCACCAGCGCATCACCGGTTCGGCCGTGTGATACATCCGGCGATCCTCGTGGTACGCGCCGACGTGATGCCACCACGGCTGGATGCCGCCGGCGATTCCCGCGATCATCCACATCCGCGCTTCCGCCGCGGGCTTGCTCGCGACGCGGTAATAGCCCGGGCCTGTCTGGTACATCGCCATCGACTCGGGCGCGAGCCTGTCCCATCCGAGCAGCATGTGCACGCGCTTACCGGTATCGCCGTTCTGTTGAAACCCCGTATCGTCGTCGCGCCGCTGGTGGTCGAGCATGATGATGTCGGCGCGCCTGCAGATCTCCCGCAGATCGCGGAACGATCGCGCCTGCGCGGTGACCGAGCCGCTGTTCATGCCGGACCAGATGCAGTCGGGGCCGCCGGCCGCTCGCGTCACGCGATTGTTCAATTCCCAGAGCTCCAGCCGCCGCGCGTAGCTCCACATGATCCAGTCGCGGTAGGTGCGATCCTCCCAGTCGGTCTTTGGCGGCAGCGCCTTGCCGGCCTTCGCCTGAAATCTCCGCGCACAGTTCTCGCAGTAGCAGATGCTCTCGCGGCCGAGGCCCGCCCAGCTGTTGTCGGTGAAGCCGTCGGGATGAGAGCGTTCGATGATTTCGCGGAGCACGCCCGGCAGGTACTCGTCGTAGTAGCCGCTGTTGATGCACGCGACGTACTTGTCCGCGGCGCGAATCGGCTGTCCCTCGCGATCACGCGCGAACCAGTCCGGGTGCGCCTGGAAGAAGTCCTCCGCCGCCCGGTTCGAATCCATGCGGGCCATGACGAAGAGGCCGTCGTCGTGCGCGGCCTTCGTCAGCTCGCCGAACAGGTCGCGATCGCCGAGGAACGCGGCGCGATGGTGGAGCGGAAACCTGCTGGGATAGTAGGCGACGATCCCGCCGGCGTTGATGATGACGGCCTGCACCTGCGTACGCTTCCAGTAGTCTCGCCACCAGCCGATGTCGTAGCGCGCGGGGTCCTTCTCGGTGATGTTCGTCTGCCCCCAGAGGTACGCCCGCCGGTACCAGGGCGTCCCGCGGCCGCGCGCGCCGTCCTGGGGCGTCGCGCGCAGGAGGATGGGCGCGGCGCTCGCCGCGAGAGTGCTCGCGACGGCATCGCGCAGAAACCGCCGCCGGGTGACGCTGTCCGGCCCGTCGCTCATATCGCTGGCGGGATTCAATCGCGGACCACGCATGGTGTCAAGAATTCCATTCACATTGCGGTGTCTCGTCTCACATCGTGAAACCCGGGACCGCGTCCTGCCCCGAGAAAGCGCACACACGTTGACACGTGCGCTGCGACTGCACTATGAACAGCCACTCGTACTGTGGTCCCATCCACGGCAACACCCTGCGGGAGTGGCGCATGACGCACAGCTCGTCGGAGCGGACGACCTACCGCGTGCAGGTGCTCGAACGCGCGATCAACGTCCTGCAGACGCTGGCCGATGATCCGCGCGAGCTGGCCGCTGCCGAGATTGCCGGACGTCTGTCCCTGCACAAGAGCACGATCCACCGCCTGCTCATGGTGCTGGATCGGCACGGGCTGATTCGCCGCAGCGAGGCCGGCCGGTACGCCCTCGGCCTGAGGCTGTTCGAGCTGGGCAACCGCGCCGTCAAAGGCGTGCGGCTGCGCGAGCAGGCGCAGCCGTACCTGGAGCGGCTCACGCGCGAGACCGGCGAGACGGCCCATGTCTGTGTGCTCGACAAGGGAGACATGCTGTCCATCGCCCACGCCGAAGGGCTCCGCTCGGTTCGCATGCCCGCCACCGTCGGACGGCGGACGCCGGCCTACTGCTCGGCCGTCGGCAAAGCGATGCTCGCGTACCTGCCGCAGGCGGCGGTGGATGACGTCCTGGCGGCTCGTCCCCTGTCCGCCCTCACCGACAAGACGATCGTCACCCGTGCGGCGCTGCTGGCCGACCTTCATCAGGTCCGCATGCGCGGCTACGCCATCGACAACGAAGAAATCGAGAAGGGCCTCCGCTGCGTCGGGGCGCCCGTCCGCAACTACTCGGGGCACGTCGTCGCGGCCATCAGCGTCGCCGGCCCGGCCTTCCGCATCACGAGGAGTCGCGTGCCGGTCGTGGCGCACGCGGTCCTCGCCGCGACCTCCAAGTTATCGGCGGAGCTCGGGTACCGCCGCCGGGAGCACGGCGACGCGCGATCTCAGATAGCGCGATGAACGCGGCTGATATCCGCGGGGTTCTGCCTGGCTGATTCCGTCCGGATCCGAGGTGCACTATGAGTCATCGCCACCGTCGTTCGGTTGCCGTCGTGCTTGCGTCGCTTTTCTTCGCCGTTCCGGTCATCGCGCAGGTCACCACCGCGACGCTGTACGGGATCGTTCGTGACTCGAGCGGCTCCATGCTCCCGGGAGCGACGGTGACGCTCGTCCACGAAGAGACCGGAGTCTCGCGAGTCGTGATGACCGATGGGACCGGAGAGTTCGCGGCGACAGCGCTCCCTGTCGGCCCCTATACCCTCAAGATCGAGCTGCAGGGTTTCAAGACGCACGAGACGCGTGGCGTCGCGCTTGCCGCCGGCCAGATCGCGCGCCAGAGCTACACCCTCGAAGTCGGCCGTCTCGCCGAGACGGTCGTCGTCGAAGGGACCACGCCGCTGCTGAAGACGGCCTCGTCGGAACAGATGGAAACCATCGGGGCGATCCAGGTGGCCGAGCTGCCGCTGGCGCGGCGGAACGTCACCGGCCTGCTGCGGCTCGCGCCCGGGGTCGATCCGACCGGCGGCCACCGCGGCGTCCGCTTCAACGGCGTCGGCAAGCATGGCGCGGGGATTACCGTCGACGGCACCGATGCGAACTCGAACCCGGAAGGGCGCGGGATCTCCCAGTACGGCGGCGAGAACTACATCGACATCATGAGCATCGAAGCGGTGCAGGAAGTGCAGCTCGCCAAGGGCGTCCTCGCGGCGGAGTACGGCGGCGTCGTCGGCGGCCAGGTGAACTTGATCAGCAAGTCCGGCTCGAACCGGTTTCGCGGCTCGCTCTTCGAGAACTATCAGGGTGAAGAGCTCAATGCGCGCGACATCTTTCTGTCGGCCAGCCAGCCGAAGCCGAGCGTGAAGTTCAACCAGTTCGGCGGGTCGCTCGGCGGACCGATCTTCCGGAACAAATCATTCTTCTTCGGCACCTACGAAGGCTATCGGGAAGACGCCGGCGTCCGCGTGACCGCGACCGTCCCCACGCAGCAGCTCCGCAGCGACCTTCTCGCGGCGCTGCCGTTCCCCGAAACGACGATCGTGCTCGACACGCTGCCGCTGCCGACCGAGATCCGCAATGCCGACGTCGGCCTGTTCGTGGGCACCGGGAACCGGCGGCGCACGGAGAACCACGTGCTCGCGAAGGCCGACACCTGGCTCGTCACCGGCGGGCTGCTGTCGGTGACCTACACCCGGATGCGGCCATTTTCGCGTATTCCACGCGCGAACCTCGGCGGCGCCAACGATCGGGAATTCCGGCACAGGCAGGATCGCATCGCCAGCAACTTCGTGCTCACGCGGTCGAAATGGGTGTCGGAGACGCGCGTCGGTTTCAACCGCAGCGACATGGAACGCGTCGACCTGTTTTTCGAGGTCAGGGATCCGAAACGCGAGGAGACCAACCTCTGGGGCCGCCGCATGGGGCAGATCAACATCAGCGGCCTGTTCAGCACGCCGAGCACCGAAGTGTGGGACATGAACGGGACGGCCTACACGCTCGATCAGAAGCTCAGTCGGTCGGCGGGACGGCACCTGATGAAGCTCGGCGTGCGATGGGCACGGCAAACCGGCAGCCGCAGCAATCCGGAAAATCCGGTGTTCCGGTTCGCCAATAAAGCCGACGCCTTGGCGAACATCCCCACCGAGGTGCGGCCGACCTTCGGCGCACCACCGCACACCTCACACCTCGACGAGATCGGCGGGTTCGTCCAGGACGACTGGCGTGTGGGTGGCAGGCTGGTGCTCAACCTCGGCGTCCGCTACGACTACTACGCCACGGTGAAGCTCCGGCCGACCACTGACATTCCCGTGCAGATTGTCAATCTCGCGCCCGCCGCGGATTTCCGGAAGATGGATTTCGGCCCGCCACTGGATCCGCTCAAGCCGTACAACCCTGACGGCTGGGTCAATCTTGGGCCGCGGGTGGGATTCGCGTGGACGGTGGATGGATCGCGTGAAAGCGTGATCCGCGGCGGTGTCGGTGTCCTGTACAGCCCGCAGATGCCGGCCGTCGTCAGACAGGGCGCCGCGCATCCCGTGGTCCCGTTCCGGACATCGTGGAACCGCACCGAGGCGCTCGCGAAGGATCTGCACTGGCCAAGCTACAACGACGACCTGCGCAGCATCGTCGAACGAGACGCCGCCGGCAAACCCTTCTTCTTCTCGTTGATCGATCCGCACCTGCAGAACCCTTACACCATCCAGACGATGCTGAACTATCAGCGCGGGCTCGGGCGCACGCTGATGGCGGAGGCTGGATACGTGCGTGTGGACGGACGCGAGTTCCTCTTGCAGCGGCTGTTCAGTCTGGCGATCGATCGCGCCACGGGCGCGCGTCCCAACCCGGCTCTCGGCGCACCCGGCGGCTACTACGTCGACAACGGCCAGACGTCCGAATACAACGCGCTCCAGACGTCGCTCCGCAAGCGGTTCTCCAGGCATCACTCGTTCGACGTTCACTACACGCTCAGCAAGGGACGGGCAACACAGGGCGGCGACGTCGGCGCCTACTACCAGGGCGATTTCGAAGACTTCACGCAGGACTTCTTCAATCCCGAGGCTGATCGCGGCCCGACCGTGTCCGACGCGCGCCACCGGCTCACGACCGACGTCGTCGTCGAGCTTCCGTGGTTCAGGAACCGCGGGCCCGCATGGATCCGCCAGGTCCTGGGCGGATGGGAGGTGTCCGGCATCTTCTCCGCGCGATCCGGGGAACGCCTGCTGATTACGCAGTCCTCCGGCATTCCAAACAGCCGCCCCGACTACGCCGGCGGCGATCCCGTTCTGGCGAACTGGCGCGAGACGCGTCAGTACCTGAACCCGGCGTCGTTCGCGCTCGTGCCGACCAGTCCGCTCACGCGTGCGACGCTCAGGCCGGGCACCGTCGCACCCGACCAGGTCCGCGGTCCCGCGACCTACGTGCTCGACGCGACGATTGGCAAAACCTTCTCGCTCGGCGGCGAGCGGCATCTGCAGGTTCGCGCCGACATGTTCAACGCGCTGAACCGCGTGAACTACAGCGGGCCCACCACCGAGATCACGTCGGCCTTCTTCGGCCTCATTCGCAGCGCGGGCGCGCCGCGGACGATGCAACTCGGGGCACGGCTGACGTTCTGATAGAGGGAACGCGCGTTCGGCGGCGTGGCCTCGAACGTGCTCGAAGGTGTTTCGTTCTGGAGGTGATCATGCGTTTACGCGCAGTGGTGACAGTCGTACTCCTCCTCTGTGCGGCTCGGGCGTACGCGCAGTTCGACACCGGACGCATCGCGGGCCTCGTGCGCGACGAATCGAATGCCCCGATACCGGGCGCGTCGGTCACCGTCGAAAACGAAGGCAACCGTGACCAGAGAACGGCGGTGTCCGATTCCACGGGCTTTTACGCGGTACCCGACCTGCCGGTGGGCAGCTACACCCTCACCGTCGAGCTCTCCGGCTTCAAGCGATTCGTCAAGACCGGCATCAAGTTGAGCGCCGCCTCGCAGCTTGGCGTGGACGTGCAGCTGGAAGTGGGACGGCTCGAGGAGACGGTGGAGGTCAAGGCCTCGGCTGCCACGGTGCAGACGGAAACCGCGCAGGTCGCGCGCACCGTCGATTCACGGCAAATCCAGCAGTTGACGCTGAACGGGCGCAATCCGGTCTTTCTCGCGCTGCTCAAGCCCGGGGTCCGCGGCGGGCTGATGAGCACGTTCGCTCCTGACAGCGTGACCAACGGGAGCTTCAGCATCAACGGGGCGCGCGACGACGAGTACGTCGTGATGGTCGACGGCGCGATTGCGACGCGCACGCGCTCCTCGGGGTCGATGCTGGGCGCGCAGGACGTCGAGACGGTCGAAGAAGTGCAGATTCTGACCGCGAACTATCGTGCGGAGTACGGCCGTTCGTCGGCCGGGCAGATCAGGTTCGTCACCAAGAGCGGTACGCGGGACTTCCACGGCGATGCGCTCGAGAACTATCGCAACGCGAAGCTGGACGCGAACAGCTGGACGCGCAACCGCAGCGGCGATCCGCGGCTGTCGAGCGGTCCCGATCCGTTCCGCTTCCATCAGTTCGGGTTCCACCTTGGCGGCCCGGTGACGATTCCGGGCAAGTTCAACTCGAACCGCAGCCGGATGTTCTTCTTCTGGGGAGAAGAGTGGATCTATCGCCGCGACACGGTCACCAGCACCGGCACCGTGCCGACCGAAGCGATGCGCAGCGGAGATTTCAGCGAACTGCTCAATCCAGCCAACAGGTTTTTCGGCCGCGTGCGAACGATCGCGGACCCGCGAACCGGCCAGCCGTTCCCGGGCAACGTGATCCCGCCGGATCGCGTCAGCGCGAACGGTCTGGCGTTGCTGAAGGCGTTTCCACTGCCGACACCCGGATTCCAGCAGGGTTCCGCCAACTGGATCGGCACGCAGTCCAGCTGGTCCGACCTCCGGAAGGACACGGTGAAGTTGGATTACGTGATCACGCCGAAAGAGCGGCTCACGTTGCGCGCGACGCACATTCCCTGGCACTTCAACGAGCCGTTCGTCGGCAGCTTCGACCGCGCGCAGTGGTGGTGGTCGCGCCCCAACCGCACCGGCGCCGTCAGTCTGAACAGCATCTTCTCGTCGACGCTGCTCAACGAGCTGACGATCTCGGCGAACTCGGACGGCAAAGGGGAAATCCGGATGCTGCCCGAGTGCGTCTCGTCGGCGCAGTGCGACAGGAGCACCTACGGCCTCTCGTTCCCCTACCTGTTTCCCGGAACGAAGGAATACGAGAACAAGGTTCCGACGATCCGGATCACGGGGCTGACCACGGTGGACGGCGGACCATACCCCGGATTCTGGTCGGGCTACGTGTACGCACTGGCGAACAATCTGACCAAAGTCATCGGGCGCCACACCACGAAGTTCGGGGTCTTTCTCGAATACTCGGGCCAGGACGACTTCATCCAGTTCACCACCGCGAGTCAGGGCACCACCAACAACCAGAACGGCGAAGTGCGGTTTCTCGATGCCGGCCATCCGCAGTCGAGTGGCGTGGCGATGGCGAATGCCGCGCTCGGCAATTTCAACGATTACACCGAGATGGGCCGGAAGGCACTCACGCCGTGGGTCGCGACGGCGTTCGACTGGTTTGCGCAGGACAACTGGAAGGCCACCTCGAAATTGACGATTGAGGCGGGCGTCCGCTACTCGTTGTGGCCGCCCTGGCACAGCAAGTGGGGGAACATCGCGATGTTCCACCCTGCCTACTACGACCCCGCGGCGGCGGCCGTCATCGACCGCACCGGCGGCTTCATCGTCAGCGGCGACCGCTACAACGGGATCGTGCTGCCTGGGTCGGGGACACCGAAGGCGGCCGGCAATCGCGTGCCGGAGCTGACGAGTGGTGAATTCGATCGACTGCGTCACGGGCTGCCCGACGGCTTCTCGAAGACCCACAAGGACCTCTTTCAGCCACGACTCGGGTTTGCCTACGCGGTGAATGCCAAAACGGTGGTGCGCAGCGGCGTCGGCCTGTTCTACAACCGCACGATGATCAACCGCGACACGGCGCTCGGCGGCAATCCGCCGTTCCAGCCGCAGCAGACGGTGATCAACGGAAACATCGACGCGCCCGGCGGTCCCGGCGCGACCCGCCGCGAATTCCCGTTCGTGATGACCATGCAGGATCCCGAGTTCAGGATCCCGGCGGCCTGGAACTGGAACCTGACGTTCGAACGCGAGCTGCCCTGGTCGACGAGCGTGGAGATTGCCTACGTCGGGCGGCGCGGCCACAACAACCAGCGGAAGCGCAACATCAACCAGCTCGAGCCGGGAACGATCCAGGCGAACCGCGGCGTCAATCCGAATGCGCTGCGGCCGTACCTCGGATTCGCGGTGATCGGCCTTGCCGAAAATTCCGGGCGATCGCAGTACAACGGGCTGCAGCTCAGCGTCGAGCGGCGTGTCGCCAACGGCCTGCATGCGGGCGTCGCGTACACGTATTCACGGACGAAGGACGACTCGTCGAGTCTCACCGACACGCTGCCGAACGCCTACGACACGAGCGCGTACTGGGGCATCTCGGACAACGACCGGCCGCATGTGCTGATCGTCAACTACATTTACGAGCTGCCGTTCGGTCACGGCACGGGATGGGTCTCGAAGCTGATTGGCCACTGGGACGTCTCGGGCATCTACCAGTACCAATCGGGCAACCCGTTCTCCGTCCGCAGCAATGACGACTTCGCCGGCGTCGGCCCGGGAAGCGGCGCGCAGTTCTGGAACCAGATCGCCGACCCGCACATCGCGCCGAGCGGCGACTTCACGACCGGCGTCGTCTGGTTCGACAAGGACGCCTTCGCCCGTCCGGCCGCTGGGACGTTCGGCGTGCAACCGCGCAACGGCCTCCGCAATCCCTCGTTCTGGACGACGGATTTCGGGTTGAGGAAGACCGTGCCGATCAGGAACCAGCACCGCCTCCAGTTCCGCATGGAAGCGTTCAACGTGCTGAATCATCCCAACTGGGGCGGCGCGAGCAGCAATCCAACCAGCGGGTCGTTCGGACTGATCACGAGCAAGACGGGAGAGCGCCGGATTCAGCTCGCCATGAAGTACATGTTCTGAAACGTGAGTCGCCGTGCACGGTATGCCAGGTGACGGGCGCTGACATTGCCTGACGGCGCCTCACCAGTCGCCAGTCGATCGTGCGCGGCGGCAGCTGACGCGCGACGCGTGCTCTCGCGGCGTGCGGTGACGTGCCTCGTCGCTGGCGTCGGGACCCGCGCGTTCGTTCTCGCGGCGGGATACGTCGCCGTCCTTACGCTCGGCCTTGCCCCACGTCCAGTGCCTGCGCCGATCTCTCAGAACCGCTTCGCGGATTTACCCGCACGGTGGGACACCGGCTGGTACGTTGGCATCGCGAGCGGAGGCTATTTCCGGCCGGCGACTCCGCCATCCTCCGAACGTCTGAAGTTCTTCCCGGCCTATTCGCTGCTGTTGCGGGCGGTGGCGGGAACACTCAATCCGGGCCGCTCACCGGTGGTCTGGGCCTGGACCGGTGTCGTTCTCTCGACGGCGCTGTTCTGTCTGGCGCTGCTGGCCGTCTCCGCGCTTGCAGCGGCCCTGTGCGGAGACGAAGCGGCGTCTCGAACCGTGTGGGCGGTGGCAACCTACCCGTTCGCCATCTTCTACGGGCTCCCGTATAGCGAAAGCCTCTTTCTCCTCGCGACGACGTCGGCAACGGTTGCCTTGCTGCACCGCCGGTGCTGGCAGCTCGCGTTCTGGGGAACGTTGTCGGGCATGACTCGCCCGAGCGGGTTTCTGCTGGCGGCCTTGCTCTTCCTGTTAGGTCTGAACAGCCGTGTCGTCGATCGGCGTCTGCTGCTCGCGAGCCTTGCGCCTCTCGCAGGCACTGCCGTCTTTACGATGTATCTCGGCGCCGTGACGGGACACTCGCTGGCATGGGCGGTGGGACAACCAGGATGGAGGAGCGTTGTCAATCCGTTTGCGGGCGTCGCCACCGTGTACGATGCCGTCAACGTGGCCGCCGCGTTGTTCGCATCGGTCTTGACGGCGTTCACCTTCCGCCGGCTTGGCGGACCGTACGCGTCGTTCATGGCGCTCAGCCTGGCGATGGCCCTGTTTGGCATCGGCTTCAACTGCATGGGTCGATATACATCAACGCTGTTCCCGATGTTCGTGCTCGTTGGCTGCACGCTGAGAAGAGGCGTGTTCCTGTCGTACGCTGTCGTGTGTTTCGCACTCGAGTGCGCGGCCGCGGCGGCATTCTTCACGTGGCGGCCGCTCTATTGATCTGTCGAAGGACACGCCGGTTCGCTGCCCTGCCGGCGTGCGTGGCGGAATGGTGACGGCGCGCAGCGGGCTGCCGTGAGGATGCGATGAAGATCGAAGCCGAACAGGTCCTCTGCCGGTTTCACGTGTCGAACTTCATCCGCCACGGCATGCAGCCGTTGTACGAGTGGATTGTCGAAACGGCCCGTCGTGAAGGCCTGCAGGGCGCCACCGTCCTGAAGGGATTCCGCGGCCTGCGGGCTGACGGGTCGGTGCTTGCCGAGCAGACGTGGGCGATCTCGCAGGAGCTGCCGGTGATTGTGGAAGTCGTCGACGAACCGGCCCGTATCGAAGAGCTCCTGGCGCGGGTGGAGCCGTCGTTCCGCGACGGCGTCATCACGCTGGAACGCGCGCACGTCCTGCTGTATCGAGCGGGGGCGCGGCCGCCGGGCCGGCTGCCTGAACGCGACGTTCTCGGCACCACGGCAGAGAGCCGAGCCATTGGAGTGCGAACGATGAAGGTCCCTGAGAACGGTGTCCTGCTTCGAATCTTCATCGGGGAGAGCGATCGCGAACCCGGAGGTGATCGCCCGCTGTTCGAGGCGATTGTGCGGCGCGCGCGCGAAGCGCATCTCGCTGGGGCGACGGTGCTGCGGGGCCCGATGGGATTCGGGCGCCATTCACGGATGCACACCTCGAAGCTGCTCGAGCTTTCGACGGATCTGCCGATTGTGATCGAGATCGTCGACGCCGAAGAGAAGGTCGACGCCTTCCTGCCGACGGTCGACGAGCTCGTCACCGAGGGGCTGGTCACCCTCGAGGCCGTGCGGATCGTGCGCTACGTGTCGCCGGACGCCCGCTGAGGCGCCGCGGTGCACGCTCGG
>JABFWM010000665.1 GCA_013362195.1 Acidobacteriota bacterium | reverse complement strand
CCTGAGCCGCGCTTTCTCGAGCCCTGAGCCCTGAGCCCTGAGCCGCGAGCCCTAAGTCGTGAGCCCTGAGTCGTAAGCCCTGAGTCCTGAGCCCTGAGCCCTGAGTCCTGAGTGCTGAGTCCTTCATGAAATCCTTCATCGTCCACTACCAGGAGATCGCGCTCAAGGGGAAGAACCGGCCGTGGTTCATCGCGCGGCTCGTGCGCAACATCCGGCAGGCGGTCGGCGGGCTCGGCGTCCGCGAGGTGCGCGTGCTGATGGGGCGCATCGAGATCGTCCTCGGCCCGGACGCCTCCTGGGAGGCCGTGCGCGACCGGTTGTCGCGCGTGTTCGGGATCGGCAACTTCGCGCGCGCGGGCCGGGCGCCGCTCGACGTCGACGCGATCGCGGCCGAGATCCTGAACGACCTCGGCCCCGACGATCCGCCCACCTTCCGCGTGTCCGCCCGCCGCGCGGACAAGCGGTTCCCGCTGACGTCCCCGCAGATCGAACGCGAGGTGGGCGGCCGCATCAAAGAGGCGCGCGGATGGACCGTCGATCTCGAAGATCCCGCCTTGACGATCCGCGTCGAGGCGCTGACCACCGACGCGTTCTATTCGTTCGGCAAGGAGCCGGGGCCGGGAGGGCTTCCGGTCGGCGCCAGCGGCCGCGTCGCGTGCCTGCTCTCGGGCGGCATCGACTCGCCGGTCGCCTCGTGGCGCATGATGCGGCGCGGCTGCCGCGTGCTGTTCGTGCACTTCCACAGCTATCCGATCCTGTCGCGCGCGTCGCAGGACAAGGCGCGTGAGCTCGCGCGGCTGCTGACCGCGTTCCAGTTCGACTCGCGTCTCGTGCTGGTGCCCTTTGGCGAGATTCAGCAGCGCGTGGTCCTCACGGTGGCGCCGCCGCTGCGCGTCGTCATCTACCGCCGCCTGATGCTTCGCATCGCCGAGCGGATCGCGCGCGCCAATCGCGCGCAGGCGCTGGTCACCGGCGAAGTGGTGGGACAGGTGGCGTCGCAGACGCTGGAGAACCTGTCGACGATCGGCAGCGTCGCCGGCCTGCCGGTGCTGCGGCCGCTCATCGGGATGGACAAGGACGAGATCACCGCGGAAGCGCAGCGGCTCGGGACGTTTCCGATTTCGATCATTCCCGACCAGGATTGCTGCACGCTGTTCACGCCGCGGCATCCCGCGACGAAAGCGCGGCGCCACGAAATCGAGCTCGCCGAATCGCAGCTGCCGATCGACGAGATCGTCACCGGCGCGGTTGGCGCCGCGGCGATCGAGGAGTTCCACTTCCCGCCGCGCGCCGCCGACGTCGAGACATGACCGCACGCGCGCGGAGCGCCGCGGCTCACGGCGGCCCCGGTATACAATCGCGGGCACACGCGTCCGCCCTGACAGAGACCAGACGCTCTTTTTCGAGGAATCCATGACGAAGCGCCTCTTCGTGAGTTCGTTGCTGTGCCTCCTGACCCTTGCTCCACTGGGCGCGCAAGCGCCCGCCGGCAAGGAAGAGTTGAAGCTGAAACTCCCCAAGCCGATGTTCATCGGCACGCCGACGAACCTGAAGAGCGCCAACCTCGAAACGATCACCGGAAAGCCGCGCGGCGCGTTCTACGTGCCCAAGGGCACGGTGCTGCTCTCGACGAAGAAGAAGGTGACCTCCAGCGACTCGGCGCCGGTCATCGGTGAGCTGGACATGGTGACCGACGGGGAAAAGTCGGGCGGCGACGGCTACTTCGTGGAGCTCGGGCCCGGGCCGCAGTGGGTGCAGATCGATCTCGGCGCGTCGCATCCGCTGTCGGCGATCCTCGCCTGGCACTATCACAGCCAGGCGCGCATCTACCGGGACGTCATCGTCCAGGTCTCGGACGACCCCGCCTTCAAGAGCGGGGTGACCACGATCTTCAACAACGATCACGACAACTCGGCGAAGATCGCCAGGGGATCCGACAAGGAATACATCGAGGTCGCGGAAGGGAAGCTGTTCGATCCGAAGGGCGCCAAGGGACGCTACGTGCGGCTCTACTCGAACGGCAACACGACGAACGACCTGAATCACTACGTCGAAGTCGAGGTTTACGGCTTGCCCAAATGACCCGCGCCGGCGCCGTCGTCGCGTTCGCCCTCGCCCTCGCGGCCGGGATCGCGTTACGCGCGGCCCGGCTCGACGTGCGGCCGATGCACCACGACGAAGCCAACCAGGCGGTCAAGTTCGGCGCCCTGCTCGAACGCGGCGAGTATCGCTACGATCCCACCGACCATCACGGCCCCACGCTCTATTACCTGACGCTGCCGTCGGCATGGCTGCGCGGACAGCACACGCTCGCGTCGCTCGACGAGCGGACGCTGCGCGCCGTTCCGGTCTGTTTCGGCGCCGCCACCATCCTGCTCGTCGCGCTGCTCTCCGGCGCCGTCGGCCGTACCGCCGCCGCGGCCGCGGCCGCGCTGATGGCGCTTTCGCCGGCGATGGTCTTCTACTCGCGGATGTTCATCCAGGAGTCGCTCTTCGCGTGCTTCACGCTCGCGTTCGTCATCGCCGTGGGACATGCCGTCACGCGCGGCCGCCTTGTCTGGTCCGCGTGTGCCGGCGTCGCCGCCGGCCTGGCGCTGGCGACGAAAGAGACGGCGGCGATCGTGCTGCCCGCGACGCTCGTCGCGTGCGCGATCGCGTGGTGGTCGCTCGCACCCACACCGCTGCGGCCTCCGCTCACGAGCCGGGGACGATGGCCCCTCGGCATCATCGGCATCGCCGCCGCGGCGATCGTCGCGGCGCTGTTCTACTCCTCCTTCTTCGCCGCGCCGGGCGCGATCCTCGGGCCCTTTCGCGGCGCCGGCGGCTACGTCGAACGCGGACTCGACCCGGCTGCGCACGCACACCCGTGGTCCTACTACCTGCGCCTGCTCGCCTACACGTCGGGCGGCGGCGTGCGATGGAGCGAAGGGCTCGTGCTGCTGCTCGCGGCCACAGGCGCCCTGCTCGGGTGGCCACGGAAAAACACAGACGGACCGCCACAGACAAACCCGGAAGGAGGGCCACAGAAAAACACAGACGAACACAAAACGTTCAGTGCTCTTGTGTGTTCTTCTGTGGCCTTCCCGTGTTCTTCTGAGCCACAGACAAACCCGGGAGGAGAGCCACAGAACAACACAGACAAACACAAACCGTTGAGTGTTCATCTGTGTTCTCCTGCGGCCTTCCCGCGTTCTTCTGAGCCACAGACAAACCCGGAAGTTGGGCCACAGAAACACACAGACGAACACAAAACGTTCAGTGCTCTTCTGTGTTCTTCTGTGGCCTTCCCGTGTTCTTCTGTGGCCCTCGGGACGTTTTGGGTCCGGTACCTGACTCTCTATGTACTGATTACTGCGGCCATCTTCTCCGCGATTCGGTACAAGACGCCGTGGAACCTGCTGCCGTTCTACGTCGTCGCGTTCGTGCTGGCCGGCCTCGGGTTGTCGGCGCTCCTCCGCAGCACCGCATCGCACGCGCTGCGCGCCGCGCTGGCCGCGGTCGTGCTCGTCGCCTCGGCGCAGCTCGCCGGGCAGGCGTGGCGCGCGTCGGTGACCTACGCCGCCGATCCGCGCAATCCCTACGTGTACGCGCAGACGGTCCCGGACGCGGTGCGGATGGCGGCGCGGATCCGGAACCTTTCGGCGCTGCACGCCGGCGGCGCACAGATGCAGGTGTCGGTGATCGCGCCGCCCCACGAGCAGTGGCCGCTGCCCTGGTACCTGCGGACGATGCCCAACGTCGGCTACTGGACGGCGCCGGGCGATCCGCTCGCGCTGCGGGCGCCCGTCATCGTCAGCTCGATCGAGCACACGCCGGCACTGGATCGTGCGCTCGGCGATCGCTACGTGTCGGAGTTCTTCGGGCTGCGTCCCGATGTCCTGCTCGCGCTCTACGTCGAGCGCGCCTTGTGGGATCGCTTTCTCGCGAAGACCGCCGCCAACACCGCCACGAGCCTGCG
>JABFWM010000110.1 GCA_013362195.1 Acidobacteriota bacterium | reverse complement strand
ATGACGCACTTTGAGACCTGGCAGTGGGTGGATTTTGCGCGAGGCTTGAATACGGTCGACCGGGCGACCATGGAATCGCACCTGCAGGGCTGCAGTCGCTGCCGCCGGACGGCGATAATCATGTCCGACGTCGCGGCCATTGCTCACGCTGAGCCGGCGCTTGCGCCGCCGCATGACACGGTTCGCATTGCCAAGGCGATTTACACCCCGCCGCCACGGACGGAGCGTCTGCTGGCGCGCCTGGTGTTCGATTCGTTGCTGGCCCCGCTTCCGGCCGGCGTCCGGACGCAGGATCGGCAGACGAGGCAGGCTGTATACGAGGCCGGCAGCTACTGTGTGGACGTCCGGGTCGAGCACCAGCCCCGACGGGGTACGACGACGCTGGTCGGGCAGCTCGCCGACCGCGACCACCCGCAGGCGAGCGCCGCCGACGTCAATGTCCTCCTGAAAACACGGCAGAAGACCATCGCCAGCGCGCCGTGTGACCAATTCGGCGAGTTCTACCTCGAGTACCGTCCGGCCCCGGCGCTGCGGCTGGACGTCTGTCTCGGGACGACCGGGCGCGTATTGGAGCTGCCATTGAGTGAGCTCATGGATGAGTCGGCCTGACCGCTGCGGCCGCTCATCATTTTTTCTCTATAAAACGCCGCGCGGATAAGATAAGCTCCCCAGTGCGCAACTAGGCCATTCCGGTCGCCTCCTGCGCATCATCCACTTATCCAGCGGTAGACCAGCGGAACAGCGTCCCACGACGTGTGTCGTGTCTGTTCTTTGACGGCGCCCAGGGGAGGACGGTAGTGCCCAGGGATAACTCATCTGTGTCGGCAACATGGCGACGTCGCTGCGCGAAGCTCGTGCCCGCGTTGGCCGTGTTCGCGTGCATGTGGTCCGCGCAACAGCGCGGGTTCGCGCAGATCATCACGCTCAATCCCGCGCCGCTACCGGACGCCGAGTTCCTCATCCACGCCGCGCCTGACACGATTCAGGCGATTGCTCTCCGACACAATCTCACGGTCATTCGGACGCTTGACGTGCCTCCGTACGACGTGTTTCTGGTCCGGGCCGCGGGCGTCACGACCAGCGGCACCGGGACCGTCGACGACGTCGCGGCCATGCAAAAGGTCACGGAGATCCAGAGCGATCCCGCTGTCGGCCGCGTCGAGTTGAACGCGCTCGCCACGGCGCCCGAAGTCCCTGCGGACGTGCACCTGGATCAGTCGCCGGTCTGGATTCTCGATGCGCTGACCACGCGAAGCCTCGCCAGCTTCGGCGGGGCCCAGGTCTGGAACAGTTATCTCGATCAGCCGTCCGCCGCCGCCATTCACCTCGCCGACAGCCGTGCGGTCGCGACCGGCGCGGGGGTTACTGTTGCGGTAATCGATACGGGCGTCGATCAGCACCATCCCATCCTGCAGGGCGTGCTCGTCGACGGCTACGACTTCGTCGCCGACCTGGCCGGACCAGGATCCGAGTGGACAGGTGTGGATTCGTCAATCACCGCCGTGCTCGATCAATCGCCAGTGTGGATTCTCGACACCGCCGTAGCGCCCGTGAAGCTGAACCCGTCGACGCTCGCGCTCCTCGATCCGCCCCGCGCGCAGTCGCTCTCGACCATTCCCCTTCCGGCCGCGTTCGGCCACGGCACGATGGTCGCCGGTGTGATCCATCTGGTGGCGCCGTCGGCGCGCATCATGCCGCTCAAGGCGTTCACCGCCTCCGGCACCTCACGCGTCTTCGACATCGTCCGCGCCATCTACTACGCGGTCGATCACGGCGCGCGCGTGATCAATATGAGCTTCAGCACGGCGACCTGGTCGACCGAGATCACCCACGCGATCAACGCCGCGACCGACCGCGGGGTCATCTGCGTCGCGTCGGCCGGCAATCTGGGCCAGGAAATCCTGGTGTTCCCCGGTGCGCACCGCAACGTCATCGGCATCGGGTCCGTCTCGTCCGCCCTGGTGCCCGTACGCAGCGTGTTCAGCAACTACGGTGATTCGCTGGTCAGCCTCGCGGCGCCGGGAGAGGGAGTCATTACCACGTATCCGGGCGGAACCTACGCCGGCGCGTGGGGCACGTCGTTCAGCGCCCCCATGGTCGCCGGGGCGGCCGCGCTGATGCTGCAGATCGATCCCTCGATCGACCACAATTCCGCGGCGGCGGCGCTGGGCATGGGCGATCCGATGGTCCGGAGCGGGCTCGGGAAGGGACGGTTGAACCTTCGCGAGGCGCTCCGCCGAGTGACCGACTCCACGCCCCCGTCGGTGAGCTTCTCGAGCCCGGCGACCGGCGTCGTCACCCACATCGTCCCGGTTGGCGCGGTCGCGACCGACAACATTGGCGTCGCCGGCGTATCGTTCCTGGTCGACGATCAGCTAATCGCCGGCGAGGTCACATCCCCGCCGTACCAGATTGCCTGGAACACGGTCGGCGTTCCGAACGGTGCGCACGTGCTGACCGCCGTCGCCCGCGACGCGGCGGGCAACAAGTCCACGGCCACGCTGACGGTCACGATCTCGAATGATCTCCTGCCGCCCACGGTTGCGATCGCGAGTCCGGGTGCTGGACTGGTCAGCGCGGCCGCGACGATCTCCGCCGCCGCATCGGACGACGTCGGGGTGGTTGGCGTCCAGTTCCAACTCGATGGCGCGCCGCTCGGCCAGGAGGCAACGGCAGCGCCCTACCAACTGGCGTGGAATACCGTCACGGCCCCCAACGGTGTGCACGTCTTGACGGCTGTGGCTCGCGATGCCGCGGGCCACACCTCGACTGCCACACCAGTCCAGGTCACGGTGCTCAATGACCTGGCCCCGCCCACGATCGCGCTGACCACCGCGGCCGGCACGGCTTCCGGCACTCTGACTGTCGCGGCAACCGCGTCGGACGACGTCGGGGTCGTCGGCGTGCAGTTCTTCCTCGACGGTTTGCCGCTGGGCCTCGAGGTTACGACGCCTGCATACGGCGTGGCGTGGAACACGACGACGGCTCTCAACGGCATCCATGTGCTGACCGCCACCGCGCGTGACGCGGCCGGACGGACGACGACCGCCGCAGCCGTGACGATCACGGTCGCGAACTAGGGTCTGTTCACGCTGCACGAGGACCAGCTCGTGGAGCAGTCCTCGCCCTGGTGGATTTTCCGCGAACGCTCAGCGGGCGGGATGTTATCCCGCTCGCGAATACTTCTCGAGCGCGGCGGCCAGAAGGCGGTTCATCTCGGCGACGAGGGCGTCAGGCAGGCAAGGCTTGGCGAGGAACGCGTCGCATCCGCTCTCGAGGGCCGCGTCGATATCGGGCCGGGTCACGCACGCCGACACCGCGATGATCACGGTTCGATCGAAGCCGTCGGCCCGGAGCGTTCGGGCCACGTCCATCCCGGAGATCGTCGGCAACCGCATGTCCAGCACGATCACGTCGGGTTGATGGCGCTTCGCCTGCGCGATCGCTTCCTCCCCGTCGGCGGCCTGCACGATGCGGAACCCGCAGTACAGCAGGTACTCCGCGTACCCCTCCCGGTTGTCGCGGGCGTCGTCGACGACGAGGACGAGCGGCCGTGTAGGCATCCCAGCTCTACATGCATCTCACGCGCCGGACGGCGCGAAGTTTATAAATCTTACCAGAATCGACCCTTCTCCGGCACTTGGCTGGTTATAGACGAGCTGTGGTGTAAAGTTTTAGGCGTCAAAACTACATCTTGCGTCAGCGTGGCGCGTCGAGCGCCGCGCCGCGAAGCGTGTAGGTCTGCCCCGCCGCTGTCGTCAGGTCCCGCACCGTCGCGCCGAAACGTACCCGGGTCGTCCCGCCACGAGACGACGTGATCGTCACGACATCAGGCACGCCGTTCGTCCACGCCACCGCCACGTCGAACCCGCCGCGCGCGCGCAGACCGGTGAAACGTCCGTTCGGCCATGCCTTGGGCAACGCGGGAAGCAGCGCGATCTCGCCGTCGTGGCTTTGCAGCAGCATCTCGGCGATGCCCGCCGTCCCCCCGAAGTTGCCGTCAATCTGGAACGGCGGGTGATTGTCGAACAGGTTCGGCAGCGTCGACTTCGCGAGCAGCGCCTGGATGTTCTCGTGCGCGCGTTCGCCGTCCCGCAGCCGGGCGAAGAAGTTGACGATCCACGCACGGCTCCAGCCGGTATGTCCGCCGCCGTGCGCGAGGCGCGCGTCGATCGTCCGGCGGGCCGCGTCCATGTAGGCCGGCGTGGCAGCGGACGTAAATTGATGCCCGGGATGGAGGCCGAACAGCTGTGACATGTGCCGGTGTCCTGGTTCCGCTTCCTTGAACTCGCGCGCCCATTCCATGACGCGTCCGTCGCGGCCAATGCCCGGCCAGGCCACGCGATCGAGGGCGGCCCGCACCCTCGCGGTGGTGTCGTCGCTGATGTCCAGCTCGCGAGCGGCCGCCAGGTAATTGCTGAACGTGTCCCAGGCGATCTCCTGGTCCATCGAGTTGCCCATCGCCACGCTGTACTGGCCGCCGTCTTCCGCGATGAACGTGTTTTCGGGAGATGCGCTCGGCCCCGACACGAGCTTCCCGCTGCGCGGATCCGGCACGAGCCAGTCGAGCAGGAAGAGCGCGGCGTCACGCAGGATCGGCAGCGCGCGGTCCTTCAGGAACGCACGGTCGCCGGTGTACCAGTAATGCTCGATGAAGTGACGGGTCGTCCATGCGCCGCCCATCTGCCACATCGCCCATTTCGGTTGACCGGTATCAGGGGAGAACAACCACGCGTTCGTGGTGTAGTGGGCCATGAACCCGCGAGCCCCATAGAAGTCGGTCGCGATCCTGCGGCCGGACACGTCGGCGAGGGCCTCGACGAAGTCGAACAACGGCATCGCGCACTCGGAGAGGTTGGTGACCTCCGCGGGCCAGTAATTCATCTGGATGTTGATGTTGATGTGGTAGTCGGCGCTCCAGGGCGCCTGCAGTTCCTTGTTCCAGAGGCCCTGCAGGTTCGCCGGCATGCCGCCCGGTCGGGAGGATCCGATCAGCAGATAGCGTCCGTACTGGAAATACAGCGCCGCGAGCGCCGGATCGAGTGCTCCCCGCTGCACGGCGGCGAGGCGCTCGTCGGTGGGCCGCTCGGACCCGCTCGTCGCGCCCAGCTCCAGCGAGACGCGGCGAAACAGGCGACGGTGATCGTCGAGGGCGCGCTGTTTGACTCGATCGTAGGGCCCGCGGATCGCGGCCTCGGCGGCTGCTATCGCGTCCGCTTCGACGTCGCGCGTCAATGGTGCGAACGGATCGCGCCGGTTGAAATTCGTCGCGGCGGCGATCGCAAGGGTTACCGCAGTCGCGCCGGTGATCTTGATCCGCGTCCCGTCGATCTCGACGCGGCCGCCTTCCGCAGCGGCGCGCACGACCGCGGCGAACTTCACGCCCGGGTCGGTGCGCGCGAGATTCGTGAGGACGAGCGTCGATGGTGCGGCCGGGCGGACGGCCGCCTCCGCCCGCTCGAGCGCGATGCCCAGCGTGAGGCGATGCGGCTGGTCGGCGCTGAGGCGGACGATGATCGCGTTGTCGGGCGCACTGGCGAACACGTCACGGCGAACCGCGACCCCGTCGATCTCGAACGACGTGGTGGCGATCCCCGAGTCCAGATCGAGCGCTCGACGGTAGGCCCGCGGCTCCTGCGCGTGCTCCATCGACAGGAGCAGATCGCCAAGCGTTTGATAGCTGCCGCCGGCGTCCGGGATCGCGAGCAGGGTCTGCCGCGCACGGGCCTCGCCTGCCGCGAAGTCGCCGTCGAACAGCAGCTGTCGGATCGCCGGCAGCTCCCGTGCGATGCTCGCGGGCATCGCTGGCCGCACGCCGCCCGACCACACGGTGTCCTCGTTCAACTGAATGCGCTCGTCGGCCGCGCCGCCGAACACCATCGCACCGAGCCGGCCGTTGCCGACCGGCAGCGCCTCGACCCACTCGCGCGCGGGTTGGCGGTACCAGAGCGTCAGCGCCGACGGTGGCGGTGCTGATTCACCGACGGGTGCGGCCGCGGTGTTCTGCACGTACAGCATCGCGGCGAGAAGAATTCCGGCCAGCAGCATGAAACGGGATATTACCGGCTGATGACGGCGGCGTCGAATCGCTTGCCGATCTCGGCAAACGCCGGAGTCGGCCCCTGCCAGCGGAGATCGTCGACGCTGTCGAAGAGATCGATGTCGGTGCGGAGGGTCGCGAGCTGGCGGAACAGGAAGGCGTCGTTGCGCTGCTGGTCCAGCGTCGACGCAAGACGCGCCGGATTGAGCGCATTGACGGACCACGTGCGCCAGTCGCCGGGGATCTGCTCGAGATGATTGAACCGCGCGAGGACGGCCGCGGCGGATTTGGCGCCCCATCCCGGCAAGCCCGGATACCCGTCGGCCGCATCGCCGACGAGGGCAAGGTAGTCGGGGATCGACGCGGGCGGCACACCGAACTTTTCGACGACCTGCCGCTCGTCACGAGTCGTGTCGGTGCGGCGATTCAACTGAACGACGCGGGTACCGCGCACGCACTGCGCAAGATCCTTGTCCGGCGTGCAGATGACGATGCGATCGACGCTCGGCTCCAGCGCCGCGCGTGCCGCTCCGGCGGCCAATGCATCGTCGGCCTCGAACTCCACCATCGGCCAGACGGCCACGCCGAGCGCCGCCAGCGCTTCCTCGAGCAGCGGGAACTGAGCCAGCAGATCCGCCTCGACGCCCGCGCTGGTCTTGTACCCGGGCCAGAGATCGTTGCGGAACGACTCGACGACGTGGTCGGTCGCGACCGCGATATACGTCGCGCCGCGATTGATCATGCCGAGGATGGACGCGACAACGCCCCGGACCGCGGCCACTTCGCGTCCGTCGACGTCACGCGCCGACGGCAGCGCGTGGTAATGGCGGAACAGTTCGTAGGTGCCGTCGACGAGGTAAACGTCCATGCGTGCGGGGAATCGGTTGCGGGTTGCCGGACGTCTATTCTGGATCGGAAGCTTGCGCGCGTGACGCCGGGTCTGAAGACCCGGCCTACGGGCAACGGAGAGACCCGGCGGAAAACAAAACGGGGCGAACCCGAAAGGGTCCGCCCCGCCCTGCAAGCCCGTGAGCCCGTAAGCTCTGAGCCCTGAGCCTTGAGCCCTTTAGAACTGAAGGCGCAGGCCGACCTGCACGCGGCGCGCACCCGGCGTGTTCGTCGCGTTGTCGGCGGCGCCCGGCGTGAACCGCATGAAGTTGTTCGCGGTGAACGAGGTCACCGGCGCGCCCCAGTTCGGGTGGTTGAACACGTTCGCCGCCTCGATCCGCAGTTCGGGACGGACGCGGCCAATCGTGAAGTACTTGAACAGCGAGAAGTCCGCGTTCCATACCGGGGGACGACGGAAGCGGTTGCGGCCGCTGTTGCCGAACCCCTCCCGCCCAATGCCCGTCGGCTGCGAGAAGAGATCGACCGCGTAGTACGGCTCCGTGCTCGAGCCCACCGCGCCGGTCGGCTTGACGTCGCCGTTCACGTTGATGCGGACCGCGCCGCACGACGGGCAGTTCAGCGCGTTGTTCGAGCCGCCGATCGAGTACGGCGTGCCCGAGAACGCGGCGAAGATGCCGTTCATCTGCCAGCCGCCCAGCACCGCGCCCACGACACCCTCGCGGTTCTTGTACGGCAGGTCGTAGATCGCGCCCATCTGGAAGACGTGCGTGCGATCGAAGCCCGCCAGCGAGTAGTTCAGGTCGTACACGATCGGGTTGTTGTAATCGAGGCCGACCCAGCCGTCCTCGTCCGCCATGTTCCTGGCCCGGCTGAGGGTGTAGGCGCCCTTCAGCGCGAGGCCGCCCTGGAACGGACGATTCAGCGACACCTGCAGACCGTGGTACCGGCTCTTCGTCCGCGACGCCCAGTCGTTCACCGCGGTCGTGCCCGCGAGCGCGAACAGCTTGCGCGACGCGTTGCCGCCGCCCGGCTCGCCGTAATTGATGTTCAGATCGGCGTAGCCGCCGTCGGTCGCAGTGCCCACGTACGCGACTTCCGTCACGACATCCCACGGCATGCGGAACTCGTAGGCGACGTTCCACTGCTGGATGATGCCGCGATCGACGTTAGTCGGGTTCGGCGAGCGCATGAAGACGCCCTGCGGCAGCTTCACACGGCCCGAGCTGATGTCCGGAACCGGCACCGGATCGATGCCCTGCGCGAGCGTCCCCAGCCACTGGAACTGGTCCGCCGACCGATTGAAGAAGATGTCCTGCGGAAACGACCCCCGCATCGGACGGGACCACGGGAGCGGATTGATCGTGCGGCCGTAGCCGGCGCGGACGACCGTATTGTCGGTGAGGCGGTGCGCAATCCCGAGGCGCGGAGCGAAGTACAGCGTCTTGAGATCGATGCCCACGTCCTTGGGCACGCCGCCGAGGCCGCCAATCAGCACTTCATACGTGCTGTAGTCGAGCCGCTCGATGCCGCGATCCTTGCGCGTCATCAGCGGGTAGTACTCCATGCGCACCCCGGCGCTGACCGTCGTCTTCTTGTTCAGCGTCCAGCGATCGCGCACGTAGACGGCGCTCTGCCACTCGCGGCCGGTCATCTCCTCGGTCTGCACGTCCTTGCCCTGGAAGGTCTGGAGGCCGAGCAGGAAGCCCGCGAAGTTGTTCCACAGCAGCGGCGTGTAGTTCAACGCGCCGGTGGTGTTGCCGCTGAACGTCAACTGGCCGCGCACGCCGCCGTTGCCGCCGAACTCCGCCTGAATGTGATTGAGTTCATGGCGCACGACGTCGACGCCGAAGCGCAGTTCGTGCTTCGGGATCACCTTGGTGAGCGCGGAGCTGAACGTGTAGCTGCGCTCCTTGCGGAAGAGCGGCATCCAGTTCGGCGTCAGGCCCGTATCGTAGCCGGCGCCGATGTAGGGCAGGCCGCTCTGGCGAACGTCGGAGCCATTGGTCCCGCGGATGCCGAGGTTCAGCCCGAGGTTCTCGCCGAAGTCCGGCCCCGTCACCGTCTGGTTCTGGATGTCGACGCCGAAGTTGCCGTCGAGCACCATCGTCGGGCTGAGCGTCCAGGTGTGGCCGACCGTGCCGACGTAGACGCGCGTGTCGCCGATGCTGCCGCGATCGAATCCGAGGACGAAATTGTCCTCGACGTTCGCGTTGAGCACGCCCAGCTTGCCCCAGACCTGGTGGGCGGCCGAGCGCTGCCACGTGAGCTTCAGGTCGTAGTTGTCACGATTGACCCGCGTCGTCCGTGCGATCCGGTAGTCATCGTGGATCTGGTTCGAGTTCAGGTCCGCGGTGGTGTTGGGCAGCGGGAAGTACTGCTGCATCACCTTGAGCGCGATCGGATCGATGAGGTTCGAGGGAACCTGGAACCCTGCGAACTCGCCGCGGCCGACGCCGCCACTGCCGGTGAACGGGTTGAACAGCCGGAAGTTCGCGTACGCCGCCGCGACTTCGGAGAAATCGCCGGTGCGCATCCGCTCGGTCGGGACGCCGAAGGTCTGCGTGAAGCCGCGCCGATCCTGGAAACGCTCCCACGAGCCGAAGTAGAAGACCTTGTTGCGCTGGATCGGACCGCCGAGCGTGCCGCCGTAGATGTTGCGGTTGAGCGGCGACTTCCGGATGCCGTTCGCGTTGTTGAACAGCGAGTTCGCGTTGAACTCGTCGCGGTTGTGGAACTCGAACGCGGAGCCTTTCAGCTCGTTGGTCCCCGACTTGGTGACGACCGTCGTCGCGGCGCCGCCGGCCATGCCGAGGTCCGCGTCGAAGTTGTTCGTGGCCATGTTGACGGTTTCGATCGTCTCGGCCGGCTGCACGTAGCCCACGTGGTGCGGCAGCCAGATGTTCACCGACACCGCGCCATCGATGCGGGTCGCGTTGCTGTTCGGCTGGGTGCCGTTCACCCAGGTGCGGAGCGAGCGTCCCGGCGTGTCGATTTCCGCGTTCTGGAACTGCGCGGGGGTGGCACCGGGGACCAGATTGATGAGGGCCTGGTAGTTCCGATATTGATTGGTCGGAAGGTTCGTGATTTCCTCGGACGTCAGCGTCGTGCTGAGGTCTGCCTTCTCGGTCTTGAGCAGCGTCGCATCGGTCGTGACTTCGACGCGCTCGGTCATCGCGCCCAGCGCGAGATTGATGTTGATGCGAACCGGATCGCCAGCCGCGACGGGAATGCCCTTCTGCGCGTGCTCGCGGAACCCGGAGAGCGTCGCCGTCAAGTCGTACGTGCCCGGCAGCAGATTACGGAACGTGTAGTTGCCGGATTCATCCGAGACCGTTTCCACGCGCAGTCCAGTACCCGTATTCGTAGCCACCAGGGTCACCCCCGGCACTACACCTCCCTGTGCGTCGGCGACCGTGCCGACGATGGACCCGTACAGCGCCTGGCTGCTGGCATGGGCCGGTGCCCACATCATTGCGGCCGTCACCAGGACCGCCGCCAGGACTCTTCTCCAATGAGTCATCGATGCATCTCCTCCTGGGGTTTTCCGTTTTAGCGCCGTTATTATTGCACCATAGGTACTTCGTCACCAGCGGGGCGCCTTTTTGGAGGCGGCCGATGACCGCCGCGCGTCGCTGAGGCCACCCGAAACGGACGGAGGTCCTGAAATCGCAGCCCTCGGCCACGAAGCTTCAGGCGGTCGCCTCGCACCTCCCCGCCTCTCCGCACGCAGCGGCGATTGACGCCGTCCTTTTAGTAAGTACTGTTCAATTTCGGCGCTGGCGGACCGGATACCCGGGCGGGAATGTCTCCAAATCAGGGCAAATTTCGAGCAAATTTGCAGAATTGCCGGCATCGTTACCCTTGTAATCGGATCCTGAGAGGCGTATAACCACTTCTCACGGTCCGTCCCCACCGCCGGTTCTGGTGACGTACGCGCGCGTATCTCGACTCTCGGAGAAGGAGGAGTCTGTGGGCGAGTGTCGCTTTCGTCGGACGAGCCCTCGTGTGCTCGTCGGTGTTTTTTCCCTATGGATCATTGTTCTCATGGCGCCCCCCGCCATTGGGCAGATTCTCTACGGCAGCGTTGTCGGCGTGGTGAAAGATGCGCAGGGGGCCAGCGTCCCCGGCGCCACCGTCACCATCGTCAGCAAGGACACCAATCTCACACGCGAAACGACGACGAACGGCGAGGGGAACTACACCCTCGCGAACGTGCTGCCCGGGCAGTACGACGTCAAGATTTCGCTCACTGGATTCCGTGAATCGGTCCGCTCGAACGTCCCCGTCACGATCGGCCAGATCAGCCGCGTCGACGTCACGCTCGAAGTCGGCACGCTGACGGAGACGGTTACGGTCGCCTCCGAAGCGCAGCTGCTGCAAACGGACAAGGCAGACGTCCACACCGAGCTGAAATCGGCCGAAATCACGGCGATGCCGCTCAACCGGTTCCGCAATTATCAGGCGCTGATGAACCTGGTGCCGGGCACGACGCCGATGGCGTTCGGCAACGCCGAAACCGACACGCCGGCGCGCTCGCTGGCGACGAACGTGAACGGGCAGGTCAACACCAACAACACGACCCGCACCGACGGCGCCACGAACATGAACATCTGGCTGCCGAACCACAACATGTACATCTCGCCGGCGGAGACCGTCGACACCGTCAACATCTCGACGAGCAGCTTCGACGCCGAGCAGGGGAACGCGGGCGGCGCGGCGGTCACGGTCATCACCAAGTCGGGGACGAACAACTTCCGGGGATCGGGCTTCGAGTTCTACAACAGCGACAAGCTGAACGCGACGCCGCGGTTTTTCGGCGCCGGCAACACGCCCCAGAAGCTGCCGCTGAAAGCCAATACCTACGGCGGCACGCTGGGCGGGCCGATCAGCCGCAACCACGTGTTCTTCTTCGGATCGTTCGAAGGGTTCCGCCGCAGCCAGAGCCTGTTCACGCTCTTCACCGTCCCCGACGCCCGGCTCCGTGCGGGCGACTTCAGCCAGGCGACCAACAGCGGCGGCACGCAGCAGCTGATTTACGATCCCGAGACCGGCACGGCCAACGGCGTCGGACGCACGCCCTTCGAGAACAACGTCATCCCTGCCAACCGGCTCGATCCGATTGCGCTCAAGATTCTCCAGCTGTTCCCGCTGCCCAACTCACCGGGGATCGGACTCGGAGGCCTGACCAGCAACTACCGCCGCCAGGAGAATCGCACGTTCGCGCGCGACAACTACGACGGCAAGGTGAACTGGAACCGCACGTCGGCCCACCAGATCTGGGGGAAGTTCAGCTACATGAACGCGGTCGTCGACGACCTGACGAACTACCTCGGTCCGGATCCGAACTCGTCGGGCGACGGCGGGTTCACCAAGGTCTATCAGGCGACGGCGGGTCAGACCTGGACGCTGTCTCCGACACTGCTGATGGACACCACGTTCGGCTTCGGCCGCCAGGATCAGCACGTCTACGGGCCCGATTTCCAGGCCGGCAACTATGGCCTCGACGTCCTCGGCATCCCCGGGACGAACGATCAGGGCACCGGCGATCAGCGCTACGCGGGCTTCCCCCAGTTCGAGACCGGCTTCAGCGCGCTCGGCAATCGCGACGGCTGGAACCCGATCTTCCGCGACGAGCGGACCTACTCGCTCGCCACGAACATCACTAAGGTGAAGGGCCGTCACGATATCCGCGGCGGATATCTGATGAACTTCTTCTATCTCGATCACTGGCAGCCGGAAACCGGCAATCCGCGCGGACGCTTCGATTTCAACAACGGGACGACGCGCCTGAACGGCGGACAGAACGGCAACCTGTACAACCAGTTTGCGTCGTTCCTGCTCGGCTACGTCGGCACGGCCTCCAAGAGCGTCCAGAACGAGCTGATGACCGCGCGCGAGTGGCAGCACTCCCTCTACCTGCGCGATCGCTGGACGCCGAACGACAAGCTGACGTTCGACCTCGGCGTGCGTTACGAGTTGTACCCGATCATGCACCGCGCGGACGGCCGTGGCGTCGATCGGATCGACCTCGCGACCCTGGACGTCCTCATCGCCGGCCGGGGGGGAAACCCGCAGAACAACGGGATGAAGATGTCCTGGAACAACGTGGCGCCGCGTCTCGGCGCGATCTATCGCCTCAACGACGCGACGGTGTTCCGCACCGGCTACGGCATCACCTATAACGCGACCCCGTGGGCGCGCGCCGTCCGCGGCGACAACGACTACCCGATCACGATCGCGGCGAGCTTCCCGAACGTCGAGTCGTTCGGTTTCTCGCGCCGGCTGTCGCAGGGGATCCCGATCATCGTCCCGCCCGATCAGAGCACCGGCCGCGTGCGGCTCGATCGCAGCGCCGCCGAATACACCCCCGAGATCGACAACATCGATCGCGGCTACGTCCAGACCTGGAACGTGGCGTTCGAGCGGCGGCTGCCGTTCGATACGTCGGTGGATGTGGCGTACGTGGGCGCGAAGGGCACCAACGGATACGCGGCGATCGACATCAACGCGCCGACGGTGCTCGGGACCGGCAACCAGGGCCGTCCGTATTTTGGCCTCGGCCGCATCATTCGCCTCGATTCGTGGGGCGCGCGGCTCCGGACGAACTACCAGTCGATGCAGGTGGCGCTGAACAAGCCGTTCACGCGCGGCCTGCTGTTCAAGGGCGCGTACACCTTGAGCAAGTCGATGAACCAGAGCGACAGCGACGGACGCGCGACGCTGAACTGGAACACGCCGAGCGAGTTGTCCCGCAACTACGCGCCGGCCGGCTTCGATCGCCGTCACAATTTCCAGTTGGGGTTCGCGTATTCCCTCCCCTGGCAGACCAGCAACGGCAACGGCAACATCGCGCGTGCGATCGTCAACGACTGGCAGGTCAATGGCGTGCTCGCGGTCTTCAGCGGGACGCCCTTCACCGTCACCGCCGACGGCGCGGCGCTCAACACCCCGAGCAACACCCAGACGGCAGACCAGGTCGCCGACTTCAAAGTGCTCGGCAATATCGGCGCCGCTGGCAAGTGGTTCGACACGACGTCGTTCGCCCAGCCGACCGGCGTTCGCTTCGGCAACACGGGCCGCAATCAGTTCCGCGGCCCGGGCGGCTACAACCTCGACTTCTCGATCTTCCGCTCGTTCCCGCTCGGCGCCCAGCGCCGGCTCGAGGCACGGATGGAAGCGGGGAACATCCTGAATCACGGCGTGTGGGGCAACCCGCAAGGGAGCCTCACCTCCGCCACGTTCGGGCAGATCACCGGCGTCAACGGCAACTATCCGGAGCGGATGATCCGCTTCGGCGTGCGGGTCGCCTTCTAGGCCGTCCCGCAATCGGGTAATCTGCAGGGGCGCGGCGGGTCTTTCGCCGC
>JABFWM010000692.1 GCA_013362195.1 Acidobacteriota bacterium | reverse complement strand
CAGTGGGCGCCTATGGCCGACGGGAACGAGATCGATGCCTTGAAAGCCTCCATGCGCGGCGTGCGCCGGTCGGCTGAAACGCTCACCACGGTGCTCGGCGAGCGCATCGAGGCCCTCGATCCCCGCGCGGAGATTTCCGACGCCGATCTCGACGATCTGCAGCGGCTCTCATCAGCGCACGCCGTCGCCGCGCAGGCCCTGCGCGGCCTCGTGGAGACGATGCTGCGGCGCCGCGGACGCGTGCAGGAAGCGACCACGGAATCAGGGGCCGCGGGAGTTGAAGACTGATCGCCACACATGAATGAACGCGCGCGGCGGAGCTGCGCAACGCCGTCGAGGCCGAGTGGCGGTGCCGTCACGTCGAACGCTCGCGCTCTGGTCGAGCGTTCGAGCTCGGGCGGATGTTGATCCCGTCCATGCATTCCTCGGATCAGCCAGAGATGAATGGGTCCTGACGCGCTCGGCGCCGCATACGCGATGTCGCTGACGGTCGCACGTTCGTCGGTACCGTCCAGTCGACCGCAATCGCGTGCTTCAGCTGTCGCGTGGCACGCGCGTTGTAACGTTCGCGCGCATGGCCACGAAGATTCTTCAGGACGGCCGGGTCACCGATCCCAAACCGCAAGGGCCCAGGCCGGAGTATCCGCAGCCGCCTATCGAACCGCCGGGCTCGGATGCGGAGATGACTCCCCGCGCCGATCACGGCGAGCAGTCCTATAAAGGACTTGGTCGGCTGATCGATCGCGTCGCGCTGATCACCGGCGGCGACAGCGGCATCGGGCGCGCGGTCGCGATTGCCTTCGCTCGCGAAGGCGCGGATGTGGCGATCAGCTACCTGCCCGAGGAAGAGCGCGACGCAGTCGAGACCGTCAAGTGGGTGGAGCAGGCCGGGCGGAAAGCGGTGCGGCTGCCGGGCGATATCCGCGACGAGAAGCACTGCACGGCGATGATCGATCGCCTGTTCGACGAGTTCGGACGCCTCGACATCCTCGTCAATAACGCGGCCTACCAGCGGACCTACGAGAAGATCCAGGATGTCTCGACCGAGGACTTCGAGCGCACCTTCCGCACCAACGTATTCGCGATGTTCTGGCTGTGCCGGGCCGCGCTGCCGCGGATGAAGCCCGGAAGCACCATCATCAACACCGCGTCGATTCAGGCCTTCGATCCGAGCCCGCACCTGCTCGCGTACGCGCCGACCAAGGCGGCGATCGTCAGCTTCACGAAGGCGCTGTCGCAGATGGCCATGGAAGGCAGCGTGCGTGTGAATGCCGTCGCGCCGGGGCCGGTATGGACGCCGCTCATTCCTTCGACGATGCCGGAGCAGAGGGTGAAGCAGTTCGGCAAGGACACCGCGTTCGGCCGGGCCGCGCAGCCGGTGGAACTGGCGCCGCTGTTCGTCTTCCTCGCGTCCAACGAATCGCGCTTCGTCACCGGCGAGGTGTACGCCGCGACGGGAGGAAAGACGCCGTTCTGATGGCAATGCGCCAGCAGGGCAGCGTCGGTCCAGGGCGTTCCGACTCGCGCGTCGGATCAGCCCGCCAAGCTGCGCCGCCGTTGAGAAAGGGCGGGGTCCGCGATGGTGCTGCGGACCCGATGAGGCGTGTGTGAGGAGCAGGAGAGCCCACGGACGCGGAGGACCGCCGCTTGCCGGCGCGACGGGGGGCATGACACCGCCGGTCCCGGCGATGTACCCAATAAAGGGCGGCTCGAGCGCTCGACGATAGGCCTCTCCGTACTATTTGGTTAGGATCTCCGTACTAGTACGATCCGACATCTCGCGCGCCACGACCATGCAGTCCCCACCGTTGCGCGGCTCTCGCGCCGGCCGTCTCGGCTTCGGCTTCCTGATCGCGTCGTTCCTCCTGTACGCCGCCTGTTTTATCTACCGCACGAGTTTCACGATCCACGGCGAACGGTACTTCTCGCTGTTCGACGACGCGATGATCTCCATGCGCTACGCGCACAACTTCGTGCGCGGGCATGGACTCGTCTGGAACATCGGACGACCGGCCGTCGAGGGCTATACCAATTTCCTGTGGGTCCTGTTCATGGCGGCGATCCATCTGCTGCCGCTCCCGGCGTCGAGGACCGCGCTGCTGGTGCAGATCTCGGCCGCCGGGCTGCTGGCCGCGAACCTTGCGCTCGTACGCGAGGCAGCGTTGTGGGTCGCCGACGCGGGGCCGGAGCCGGTGGCGTTCGGGGCCGTCGGCATGACCGCTTCGTACCTGCCGCTCAACAACTGGGGCCTGCAGGGGATGGAGGTCAGCCTGCTCGTGCTCGTCATGAGCGCCTGCCTGTGCGTGGCGTTGCGCTCCATGCAGGACGGCCGGTTCCGCGCCGCGCCGTATGTGTGGCTCGGCGCGAGCACGCTCGTGCGTCCGGACATGGCAGTGCCGCTCATCGCGTGGCTGCTCTTCCATGCTGTGGCCGATCCACCGCGCCGCGTCCGCCATGCGGCGTGGGCGCTCGGCGCGCTGGCGGTCTGTGGAGGCCTGCAGACAATCTTCAGGCTCTGGTATTTCGGCAGCGCTCTTCCGAACACGTACTACTTGAAGATGACGGGATACCCGTCGCTGCTGCGAGTCAGCCGCGGCGCCGTCGTCCTGTCGGGGTTCATCTGGAGATTCGGCGCGGTGCTGTTCGCGCTGCCATTCGTCCTGGTGCTGCGGCGCGATCGTCGCGTGGGGCTGCTGCTGTGGATGTTCGTCGTGCAGGTCGCCTACAGCGTGTACGTCGGCGGCGACGCGTGGGAATACTGGGGCGGCAGCAACCGGTACATCTCCATTGCGATGCCGGCGTTTTTTGTCGTGCTGTCGCTCGCGTTATATCGAACGGCCGTCGCGCTCGCGCAACGGCTCGAGCTGACGGGAACCCATCGTCGTCGCGGGATACTGATGGCGTTCGCCGTGCTGCTGGGCGTGACGATCCTCCAGGCGAACAGTATCTACGGCTTCGACGCGTGGAAGGAGGTGCTGCTGCTGCGCCCGCCGCTCCACTCCGGGCCGGGCGGCGAGAACCACGACGAGGTGCAGGAGGCGCTCGCGCTGCGCGAGCTGACGACGCCCGATGCGATCCTCGCGGTCACTCGGGCCGGCACCATCCCGTATTTCACCGACCGCCCTGGCGTCGACCTGCTCGGGAAAAACGATACCGTCGTCGCGCGGGAGCCCATCGCGGTGCCTGCCGGCCGGGAGCGCTTCTGGGCCTTTCGTCCGGGCCACATGAAGTTCGATTACCGCTACGCCATCGAGCAGCAGCAGCCCGACGTCGTCGTGCAGCTCTGGCACCACCGGGAGGCGATCCTCCCGTATCTCCATCGCTTCTACACGCCGGTCGCCGTCGCGGGCCACTGCGTGTACGTGCGGAACAGTTCGCCGCACGTGTTGTGGAACAAGCTGCCGCCGCCGGGCTGCGACGAGCACGGGCAATGACCTGGCACGGGAGCGGCGCTTCGAGCAGCCGCGGCGTTCGCGCGCCAGTCCCTTACTCCCCGGCGGCGGCGTAGTTGCGCGTCTATGCCGGTGTCCTTCGGCGCGAGACCGGCACCGCCTCGTCGAGATCGGCGCGAGCCGCCAGCGCCTCCTGGGGCGTCGCTTCCGCGGGCTGTTGCACGCGGTACACTGCCGCCGCGAGCGCGCCGCCGGCGAAAGGCCCGAGCAGGTACAGCCACAGGTTGGCCAGCGATCCGTCGCCGCCGAGCATCGTCGAGACGATGATCGGGCCCGTTCCCACCGCCGGATTGAACGCGCCGCCAGAGATGGGCCCGCCGGCAAAGGCTCCTGCGGCAACGGTGAAGCCAATCGCCAGACCGTAGAAGGAATTGCCCGTCGTCTGCGGCGCGGTCGCGCTGTGCAGGACGACGAGACAGAGCGCCGTCGTATACAACACCTCGACGAGCAGCGCGCCATGGGCGGAGGCTGTCGGCGCCGGCGCGGGCGCGAACGTTCGCCCGAGGATCGCGTAGACC
>JABFWM010000250.1 GCA_013362195.1 Acidobacteriota bacterium | reverse complement strand
GCCGGCCTTCGCGACGCGCGGCGGCCGAGTCCGGCGGCGGCCACCGATCGCCTGGTGGCGACCGGCGAGCTGTGGAGCAGCCGGCTTGCCGCGGCGATCTTCGAAGATGCCGGCCTTGCCTCGCGCTGGCTCGATGCCCGCGACGTCGTCCGCACCGATGCGCGGCATCAGGCCGCCACGCCCGATCCGGTCGCGACCGCGCGCGCGGTCGATCGGCTGCTGCGGCCGGCGGTGGCCGCCGACCGGGTGATCGTCACCGGCGGCTTCATCGGGTCCGGACCCGACGGATCGACGACGACCCTCGGCCGCGGCGGCTCGGACTATTCCGCGGCGCTCCTCGGCGCGTGCCTCTCTGCGAGGGAAATTCAGATCTGGACCGACGTCGATGGCGTGCTGACGGCCGACCCGCGCGTGATCGCGCACGCGCGCCTGGTCGAACGCCTGTCGTACGCCGAAGCGCACGACCTGGCGACGTTCGGCGCCAAGGTGCTGCATCCCGGCACGATTCATCCGGCGGCGGCCCGCAACATCCCCGTGCGTGTCCTCAATTCGCGGCGTCCCGATGGGGCCGGCACGGTCATCGGCCCGGACGCCGAGAGCGGCCTCGAGTCGCGCCTGACCGCGGTCGCGTGCCGCCGCGGCCTGACGCTCGTCGAGGTGACGTCGCGCGAGACGCGCGGCCGCGAGCCGTTTGCCGCGCGCGTGTTTGACGAGCTCGCGCGCAACGGCACGCCGGTGGTCCTCGCCGACGTCTGCGGCACCCGCTTGTCGGTCGCCGTCGACGAGGACACGAATCTCGACGCGTTCTGCAGCCGCGTGTCGGCATTTGCGGACGTGCGGCGGCGCGAGGGGCTGGCGGCGATCTGCGCCGTCGGCCGCGGCTGGTCCGCCGGGCCGCAGCTCATTCGCGAGGCGCTCGCGGTGATCGGCGATACGCCGGTGCACATGGTGGCCCGGCCCTCCGGGAGCTCGCCGCTCGCGTTCGTGGTCGACGAGGCGCACGCGCAGCCGGCGATGACCCGGCTGCACGATGGATTCATGCTCGACGCCGAACTGGCGCCGTCGACGTGGGCGGTCGGACAATGAGCGTCGACACGAGGGTTCCCCGTCCACAGTCCCGGGTCGTCGACCTCGATCAGGAATCGGCCGCAGCCGTCGATGTCGCGGTCGTTCCGCGGCGTCGGGCACACGGGGGCCGGCTGCGCGTCGCGCTCGCCGGCTTCGGCACGGTCGGCCGGTCGGTCGCGCACCTGCTGCAAGAGGCGTCGCGCGAAGTGGAGCTGGTGACGATCCTCAACCGCGAGGTCGATCGCAAACGCGTCGACTGGATCGACGGCGAGGTGCGGTGGACGGACTCGATCGACGAGGCGCTCGATGATTCGGTCGATCTCTTCATCGAATTGATCGGCGGCCGGGCGCCTGCCGGGTCGTGGATCCGCCGCGCGCTCGAGCGCGGCATCTCGGTCGTGACGGCGAACAAGCAGATCATCGCGCACGACGGGCCGGCGCTGCTGGATCTCGCGGCGGCGCACCCGTGCCACCTGCGCTTCGAGGCGGCAGTGGCCGGAGGCGTGCCGGTCATCCGCGCGATCGAGAGCGGCCTGGCCGGCGACCGGCTCACACGCGTGGCGGGCATCCTCAACGGCACCTGCAACTACATCCTGACGAAGATGGAGCGCGAGGGATCCGCGTTCGCGGACGCGCTGCGCGAAGCGCAGGCGCTCGGATTCGCCGAGGCCACTTCGTCGCAGGACATCGACGGCCTGGACGCGCAGGCCAAGCTCGCGATCCTCGCGATGGTCGCGCTGGGGATCCAGGCGCCGCCGGAACAGATCGCGACCCGGTCGATCGCGGCGGTCGACGGCGTGGACTTCCGGTATGCGCGCCGGCTCGGCTGCACGATCCGGCAGATCGCGTGGGCGGAGCGCAACGGCGATCGAACGCTGCGCGCCGGGGTCGGCCCGACGCTGGTGCCGCTCGATTCGCCGCTGGCCGCCGTGAACGGCAGCGAGAATCTCGTCACGATCCATGGACGGTTCGGCGGCGAGACGACGTTCGGCGGCCGCGGCGCCGGGGGCGATCCGACGGCGGTCGCGGTGCTGGCGGACGTGCTTGCCATCGCGCGCGGCACTGCGCCGCTCGCCCGCACGCACGCGGAGGCGGCCACGGCGGTGACCTCCGCGGTGGCGACGCCGTTCTACGTGCGGTTCACGGTCGTCGATCGTCCGGGCATCGTCGCCGCGCTCGCGTCCGTGTTCGCGAAGCACCAGATCAACATCGACGCGCTTCTGCAGGAGCCGGGCTTCCCGGAGAACCAGCGTCCGTTCATTGTCAGCCTCGACGCGGCGCCGTCCGACGCGGTGCACGCCGCGCTCGACGAGATCGCCGCGTTCGATTTCCACATCGTGCCGATGCTCGCGATGCCGGTGCTGGCGCGCGAATCGGCCGCAGGATCCGCCGCGTGAGATATTCGGCCACGCTCCGGTGCACGGCTGGCTGCGAGGGCGCCTACGCGCTCGACGAGGTGATCTATCGCTGCCCGCGGTGCCACGAGCTGCTCGAAGTCGTGCACGACATCGCCGCGCTGCGCCGGCGGACCGCCGAGGAGTGGAAGCAGCTGTTCGACAGCCGCTACAAGCGGACCGAGTGGCCGTACGGCTCGAGCGTCTGGGGCAAGAAGGAATGGGTCGCGCCGTCGATCCGCGACGAGAACGTCGTCTCGATGGACGAAGGCGGCACCAACCTGTTTTATGCGCAGCGCTTCGGCCGCGAGATCGGCCTCGACGACGTGTGGGTAAAGTTGTGCGGCAACTCCCACACCGGATCGTTCAAGGACCTCGGCATGACGGTGCTGGTCTCGGCCGTCCACCAGATGATTGCGGACGGGCGGCAGATTCGCGCCGTCGGCTGCGCGTCCACGGGCGACACGTCGGCGTCGCTGGCCGCGTATGCGGCGGCGGCCGGCATTCCGGCGATCGTGATCCTGCCGCGGCACAAGGTCTCGGCCGCACAGCTCGTGCAGCCGCTCGCGAACGGCGCGCTGGTTCTCGCGCTCGACACCGACTTCGACGGCTGCATGCGGATCGTCCAGCGGCTCGCCGACGAAGAGGGCATGTACCTCGCGAACTCGATGAACAGCCTCCGGCTCGAAGGGCAGAAGACGGTGGCGATCGAGATCGCGCAGCAGTTCGACTGGGACGTGCCGGACGTCGTGATCATCCCGAGCGGCAATCTCGGCAACATCAGTGCGATTGCCGCGGGCTTCGAGATGATGGTCGCGCTCGGGCTCACGCCGCGCGTGCCGCGGCTGGTGGCGGCGCAGGCCGAAGCCGCCAATCCGCTGTACCGCGCCTCTCGCAACGACTGGCGCTACGAACCCGTCGCCGCGCGGACGACGCTCGCGTCGGCCATTCAGATCGGCAATCCCGTGTCGGTGAAGAAAGCCATCCGCGCCCTGCGGCGCTGCGACGGGCTCGTCGAGCAGGCGAGCGAAGCCGAACTCGCCGATGCCGCCGCCCGCGCCGATCGGACCGGCATGTTCAATTGCCCGCATACCGGCGTGGCGCTCGCGGTGCTGATGAAGCTGGCGGCCCGAGGCGACATCTCACGCGACGAGCAAGTGGTGGTGCTGTCGACCGCCAACGGCTTGAAGTTCACGGATTTCAAAATTGGCTACCACGAGGGGACGTTGCGGGGCGTCAAGACCACGCACGGCAATCGTCCGGTCGAGCTGCCGGAAGATTACGACGAGGTGCGGCGCGCGCTGGACCAGGCGGTGCCAGCGCTGCAGGGGTGATGGCCGGGTTCCTCGGCGCGTCGGGGTAATCGCCGGGTCTAAAGACCCGGCCTGCAAGATGCGGAGATAGCGTCGCCGGGTCGGGGTAATCGCCGGGTCTGAAGACCCGGCCTGCAAGATGCGGAGATAACGTCGTCGGGTCGGGGTGGTCGCCGGGTCTGAAGACCCGGCCTGCAAGAT
>JABFWM010000685.1 GCA_013362195.1 Acidobacteriota bacterium | reverse complement strand
CCGCGCGTGGCGGCCCGGCGCCGCCGCCCTCGTCCCGATCCGGGGGATCGCCGGCACCGGCAGGCGCAGCGCCGGGATCTCCGCAGAATGGCAACCCGACGAAGCTGCCCGCGATGCTGAAGCAGAACGAACCGGTCACGGTGACGGCGAACCGTCTCGAGTACGACGGCGCGACGTCGCTCGCCACCTACGCCGGCAACGCGCGGCTGTGGCAGGAAGACACCGAAGTGCGCGCCGATACGATCGTGCTCGACGACAAGAACGGCAATCTCAACGCCAAGGCGAACGTCCGCACGATGATGACGCTCGCCGCCAAAGACACGGGCCGGAAGGGGACGGCGAAGCCGAAGCCGGCGCAGCCGACGATCACGGTCGCGGAGGAGCTGCTCTACGAGGATGCGAAGCGCAGGGCGACCTACACGACCAAGGCGCACATGAGCGGCCCCGACGGCGACGTCACGGCGGACAAGATCGAGCTGTATCTGGCGGAGTCGGGCGGAGAGCTGGAACGCGCGGAGGCGTACGGCAACGTGGTCTCGCGCCAGGAGACGCGCCGCGCCTACGGCGCGCATCTCACCTACCTGGCCGCCAAGGATGAATACACGATGATCGGCGCGCCCGTGGAGGTGTACGACGACACCGCGCCGGACTGCAAGCTGACCAGGGGCACGACGCTGACCTTCCACCAGGCCATCGATACCATCACGGCCAGCGGCAACGGCGTCGCCACCACGCAGACGAAGTCGATCGTGTGCGGGACGCCCGGACCAGCACCGAAGGCCGGGACGGAACCGCGCTGAATGGCGACGCTGCTGACGCGCGACCTGACGAAATCCTACGGCGGGCGGACGGTGGTTCGTGGCGTGAGCCTCGAGATCGCATCGGGCGAGGTGATCGGCCTGCTCGGTCCGAACGGCGCCGGCAAGACCACGACGTTCTCCATGGTGGTCGGCTTGACGGCGCCCGATTCCGGTCGCGTCCTGCTCGACGGCATCGATGTCACCGACGATCCGATGTACGTGCGCGCGCGCAAGGGCATCGGCTATCTGCCCCAGGAGGCCTCGATCTTCCGCGGCCTCTCGGTGGAACAGAATATCCAGGCGATCCTCGAGACGCTCGACCTCGATGGCGCGACACGCCGCGCGCGCCTGCGGGAACTGCTCGCGGAGCTCGGGCTCACGCCGCTCGCGAAGGCGCCGGCCTACACGCTCTCGGGCGGCGAACGGCGGCGCGTCGAGATCACGCGCGCGCTGGTGATCTCCCCGAAGTTCATGCTGCTCGACGAGCCGTTCGCGGGCATCGATCCGATCGCGGTGACCGACATCCAGAAGATCATCTTTCACTTGAAGCAACGCGGCATCGGCGTGCTCATCACCGACCACAACGTCCGCGAGACGCTGAGAATCACCGATCGCGCGTACATTGTTCATGACGGCGTGATTTTCCGCAGCGGCACCCCCGACGGCCTGGCCGCGGACGAAGATGTGAAACGGATCTATCTCGGCGCGGATTTCCGATTGGACTAGGTTAAAATCGTCAGAACGACCGGAACCCAATGGCCATTCAGCAGAAACTCCACACCAAACTCGTTCAGAAGCTCATCCTGACGCCGTCGCTGCAGCAGGCGATCAAGCTGCTGCCGATGTCGACGCTGGAACTTGCGGATCTCCTGAACCAGGAAATGGTGGAGAACCCGCTGCTCGAAGAGGTGCCGACCGAGGAACTGCAGCCCGCCGAACAACAGCAGCCGGAAAAGCCCGAAGCGCAGACCGCCACCGACAAGGCCGACGCGTGGGACGACGCCGATTACGAGTATTTCTTCGGCGATTATCTCGACGACGGCTATCGCTCGCGCACGCCGTCGGAGGTCAAGGAACTGCCGCCGATCGAGAACACGCTCTCGACGGCCGCATCGCTCTCCGATCATCTGATGTGGCAGCTGTCGCTGCAGACCGAGGACGAAAAGCTGAAGGAGATCGGCGGCGCCATCGTCGGCAATCTCGACGACGACGGCTATCTGGTCGCCTCGGTCGAGGAGATCGCCGCGATGGGCGACTGGCCGGTGGCCGACGTCGAGCGCGCGCTGCAGCACGTGCAGACCTTCGATCCGATTGGCGTCGCCGCGCGCGATCTGCAGGAATGCCTGTGGCTGCAGATCCGGCACCTCGGGCTCGAGGGGACCCCGACCGAGAAGATCGTCACCGAGCACCTGCGGCTGCTGCAGAACCATCAGGTCCCCGAGATCGCCCGGCGCCTCGGCATGACCATCGACGATCTCAAGGAGCACATCGAGATCATCCGCAACCTCGATCCCAAGCCTGGCAGCCGCTACAACCCGCAGCAGTCGCAATACGTGATTCCCGACGTCTACGTGATCAAGGTCGAGGACCAGTACGTCGCGGCGCTGAACGAGGAAGGCCTGCCGCAGCTGCGCATCAGCCCGACCTACCGGCGGCTGCTCGACAAGAGCGCGGGCACGGTCGAGGAGAACAAGGAAACGCGCGACTACGTCAAGGACAAGTTCCGCTCGGCGCTGTGGCTGATCAAGTCGGTCGACCAGCGGCAGAAGACGATTCAGAAGGTCGCCAACAGCATCATCAACTTCCAGCGCGAGTTCCTCGATCACGGCATCGAATACCTGCGGCCGCTGGTCCTGCGCGACGTCGCCAACGACATCGGCATGCACGAATCGACGGTCAGCCGGGTCGTGAACAACAAGTACATGCACACGCCGCAGGGCGTGTTCGAGCTGAAATACTTCTTCCACAGCGGGATCAGCAGCTCCTACGGCGACAGCGTGTCGTCGGTGACGATCAAGCAGCGGATCCGCAAGATCATCGAGAACGAGGATCCGCGCAAGCCGCTCAGCGACTCGAAAATCGTCAGCATCCTCCAGAAGGAAGGGCTGATGCTGGCGCGGCGCACCATCGCGAAGTACCGCGAAGAGCTGAAGATCCCCACCTCCAATCAGAGGAAAGTCCTCTATTAGGACCGCCTATCGATGCGTCTCGACATCACCGGCCGCCACGTGACGATCACGCCGGCGCTCCGGCAGTTGATCAACCAGCGACTGAAGAAGCTCGAGCGATTGCTGAACGACGCGGCGATCTCCACGACGATCATCCTGACCAAGGAGAAGTACCGCCACCTGACGGAGATCGTCATTCACGCGCGCGGCGATCACATGATGCGCGGCACCGGCGAAGGCAACGCCTGGCCGGCGTCGCTGCGCGATGCCGCGTCGCGGATCGAGCAGCAGGCGCAGAAGCTGAAATCGCGCTGGACCGAGGGAAAACGGCAGCGCAGCTCGCCGCGCGCCAGTACTGAAGCTGCCGCCGCCGTCCGCGAGCCCGCGCCGGCGCCCGCGCCGCGCATCGTCCGCAACGCGCGGTATCCGGTGAAGCCGATGTCGGTCGAGGATGCGGCGCTGCGCGTGGACTCCGGCGCCGACACGTTCGTGGTGTTCCGCAACGCGGACACCGACGCGGTCAGCATTCTGTACCGCCGCAAGGATGGTCACTTCGGGCTCATCGAGCCCGAGTAGGCCGTCATGCGCCGTCTCACGAGACTCCACGTTGTTGCCGCGTGACGGCCGCGCGCATCGCAGCCCCGCGGCGAGCGCGGCGGGGTGGATCGGCCCCGGTGCGGCCGGAGCCCGCGTCCGGGGCGACGCGCCGGCCTTGCAGGGATGAGCGCATGACCGCCCAGGCCCAACCGGGGGTCAGCGTCGCGACCGTCCTTCACGATCTCGCCGAGTCCCGCGCCATCGACGTCGAGGTGCTCGCCGGCGCCGCCGGCACCGATCGCCGCATCACCAATCCGCATCCGCAGAAGACCGGCCTCGCGCTGTCCGGCTTCGACAAATACCTGCGCGACGGCCGCGTGCTCGTGTTCGGCGAGAGCGAGGTGCGCTTCCTCGAGTCGCTGCCGGCGGCGGACCGCACCGCCGTCATGCGCGCGGTCTGCTCGCATCCGCTCCCCTGCATCGTCATCACC
>JABFWM010000610.1 GCA_013362195.1 Acidobacteriota bacterium | reverse complement strand
GGTCGCGATCGCGCCAGCGCCGGCGTCGACGACGGTGGCGTTCACGTACGACGAGGGGACGGAGGTGGAGGTGGAACGGCGACAACCCGTCACCGGCGCGTCGAACGAGGGGCTGCGTCTGCTGCGCGCGTGGGCGGACGCCGACGCGCTGCATCTCGTCGCCGAGGGGCTGGGCGGCCGGCGCTACGCCGTGCGGGTGCGTTCGCCGAAGCGCGTCGGCGGCGCGGACGGGGTTACGGTGTTGCCGCGCGTCGGCGTGATGCAGCCCGTCGAGATCGCGTTCACGGGCGCGGCCGACACCTACGTCCGCCGCACGATCGTGCTGCCGCTGCGCGCGCGGTAAGGAACGGGGACACTCACAGTTTTCCCATAACCGGACAGTGGTGGGGAAAAAGTGTGACTGTCACAGTTCTGACCGACGCTGGCAATCGCCAGCGTCACGCGGCGCGCCAATATGGCGTCCACCGGTGGCGTCGACAGTCTCGTCGGCCGCACGATCCCGCTGCCGCGACGCGCCGTAAGAACGGGGACACTCACAGTTTTCCCACAACCGGACAGTTGCGGCGAAAAACTGTGACTGTCACCGTTCTGGCGGGTGCACGCGACTCGGTCCGCTGCCGGGGGCGGCGCGCGTCGTGTGCGCCGGGTCTGCAGGCCCGGCCTACAGGAACGCCTTCAGTCACATCGGGCGTGGCGCGAACGCTAGCGCTACGCCGTCATCCGACCCGCCCACCACACGGCGACGATTGCCCCGAGCAGGATCGCCGGAAGCATCGCGAAGACCGCGGTGTGGAACACGAATAGGTGCACGGCCATCGCACCAATCATCGTGCACGCCAGCATGGCGGCGCCAATCGTCAAGGTGCGAGGGATCAACAGCAGGATGCCGCCTGCCACCTGCATTGCGCCGGTGAAATAGCGGAACCCCTGGCCAAGCCCGAGGCGCTCGAAGACGCCGATCCACTCGTTGTGCGGATCGCGGGAAAACTTGCTCCACCCGATGAACCCGGCAAACGCGATCCCGACCGCCAGACGAGGAAGCCACGCCATGAAGCTGTCGAGCCGGTGTCTCGGCTGCTCCGCCGTCAGTCGGAGGTCTGCCATCGCTCCACCGCCCACGCCTGACCCGCAACAATCGCCAGCGCGACGAGCGTCGCCAGCCCCGCCGCACCGCCCATCCATGGCCCGAGCGGCAACAGCAGGCCGGCGGCGACGAACAGCAGGCCGAGCGCGACGGTGACGTAACCCGCCGCCCGGTTGGTCCGCTGCCAGACGCCGGCATCTTCCAGCGCGCGGTGCGTGCGGATGCCGATGACCAGGTTTCGCCGCAGCCGCGGCAGGAGATTGCCGACCGACGCCAGCGCCAGCCCGAGCAGCACCGGCACGGCGCGCGCGAGCACGACGATGACGCCGTGGCCGTCGCGCTGCAAGGCCAGGAGCCCGGCGAGCACCATGACGTGCAGCGCGACGATGAAGATGAGGATCCGCAGCAGGATGGCCTCGAACGTGGCTTCGGTGGTGCGGTCGTGCGGCCGGACGAAGTCGCGCCGCCACAGCCGCTCGTGCAGCGCGTAAATCGTCGCCGCTGCCGTCGGCAGTGCGAAGGCAATCAGGTTCGAGTGCTCGGGGACCGCCGGATACAGCGCGACGCTGCCGGCGTAGCCGGCCACGAGCAGCGCCAGATGCCCTGGCCGATGCACGCGCGACATGTCAAGCCTCCTGGGCGCGGCGGCGCCGCTGCGCGCGGCGCGCGCGTTTCGGGTCCCCCACTCCCGCGGGTGCGATGAACTCCATGAGATGGTGAACCACGTCCTGACACACCGACGTGTTCAACTCGTAGTGGATCTCCTGTCCCTTGCGTTCGGTGACGACGAGGCCGGCCTCGCGCAGGACGGCCAGGTGGCGGGAGATGGTGGGCCACCGCGAGTCGAACCGCTGGGCGATCTCGCCGGACGTCCGCGGCCGGCCGCGCAGCAGGCGCAGGATCTCGCGCCGGGTCGGGTCGGCGAGGGCGCGGAACACGGGGGTGGCGACGACCGTCATGTGATTAGCTTATTCGCTAATTAGGCAATTGTCAAATCTCGCACGGAGCCGGGCCTGAAGTCCCGGCCTACGGCGGACGAGAGGCAGCGGGCCGACGGCGGACGAGGGGTACGTCGGGCCTGACGACGGACGAGGGAGCGTCGCCGCTGGCGACGGACGTCGGGGCGGGTCGTTAGAGACCCGCCGGGCCTTACCGCACGATGCCGACGCACTCGCGAATCGTGACCACCCGTCGTGCGGCGACGTCGCGAACGGTGTCGACGCCGCCGCGCGGCCAGCGGACCTCGATGGCATCCGCCCGGGTCGCGGCGCCGAGCCCGAAATGGAGGCGCAGATCGTCGTGCGAGTAGTAACTCGCCTGGCTGAGCGCGGCGCGCGCCTGCGTACGGCCCCCGGCCGTGACCCGGACGATGGCGCCGAGCGCGGCGCGGTCGGACGTCGTTCCCTCGAGCTTCACCGCCAGCCAGCTGTTGCCGCCCGCATAGTCGTTGCGCAGCAGCGACGGCCGTTCGTTCATGTTGAAGACGAGCACGTCGACGTCGCCGTCATTGTCGAAGTCGCCGAACGCCGCCCCGCGGCTCGAATGCGGCTCCGTCGCCCCCGGTCCGCTCGCGGCCGTCACCTCCTCGAACCGGGCGCCGTCGACGTTGCGGAAGATCACGCGCGGGCCGCGGTGCGGATACTGCTTGAGAATCGCCTCGACCTCGGGATAGACGTTGCCGGTCACATACAGCACGTCCGCGCGGCCGTCGTTGTCGAAATCAGTCATCCCGGCGCCCCATTCGACATAGCGATTCAGCGCGCCGATGCCTGACGACACCGCCACGTCCTCGAACAGCCCCTTCCCTCCATTGCGGTACAAGGCCGGCACATCGTCGGCGAAGTGGGTCTTGAGCATGTCGAGCAGGCCGTCGCCGTTGTAATCCGCGACGGCGAGGCCCATGCCGGCCTGCTGCGTCCCGTTCTCGCTGTACGCGACGCCGCTCTCGACGGCGGTGTCGGTGAACGTGCCGTCGCGGTTGTTGTGATAGAGGATCGATGCCGACGAATCGCACGCGGCATAGATGTCGATCCAGCCGTCGCCGTCGACGTCGGTGGCGGTGGCGGTCATCGGATACCGGTTGGTCACCTTGGCGATGCCCGAGGCGACGGAGACGTCGGTGAACGTGCCGTCGCCGTTGTTGTGATACAGCAGGTTCGTATCGGTAGGCAGCCCCTTCGGCCCGCAGTTCACCGGCACGCCCTTCCAGGTGCAGTTCGGTCCCTTCCCCACTTCCGGCGCCGACGGCAGATCGAAGCGCAGGTAGTTCGCGATGAACAGATCGACGCGGCCGTCGCGGTCGTAGTCGAGGAAGGTGCAGCCGGATCCCCATCGCGTCGTACCGGACGGAAGGCCGGCGCGGCGGCTGACGTCTTCGAAGCTGCCGTCCCCGCGGTTGCGGTAGAGCGCGTTGTCGCCGTAGCTGGTGATGGCGAGGTCGAGGCGGCCGTCGTTGTCGATGTCGCCGACGCAGACGCTCGAGGACCAGCCCGACACGTTCAGCCCGGATCGCGCGGTGACGTCGGTAAAGGTGCCGTCGCGATTGTTGCGATACAGGTGCGCGTGCGGCGCGGCGCCCGGCGCGTAGCGTTCGACCTGGCGCGTGCCCTCGGCGAGGCGCACGCCGCTCAGGACGAGCGCGTCGATCCAGCCGTCGGCGTCGTAGTCGAAGAGCGCGACGCCCGCGCCGTTCGTTTCGATGATGAACCGCTTGCGATCGAGGCCGCCGTAGACGGACACGGCGTTCAAGCCGGCGCTCTGCGCGACGTCGACGAACGTGACGGGCCACCGGGCTTGCGATCCCGCGGGCGCCGCCAGCACCGCCAGCGCCGCGAACACGGCGGCGCCGAGTTGGGGTCTGACCCCGGAGCGTAGAACTCCATCGACACGCCGGTTACAGAGGATGGTTAGCTGTC
>JABFWM010000589.1 GCA_013362195.1 Acidobacteriota bacterium | reverse complement strand
GAAGGCGGAAGCGACGTGACTGGAGGGTCCGTCTCGGCGGCGTACACGATGTCGCAGCTTCCGGCTTCAGCCGGGTCCAGGATGTGTCGTAGCTTCCGGCTTGAGCCGGTCCAGGATGTCTCGTAGCTTCCGGCTTCAGCCGGAAGATCCTCGGAGGACGATTGAAAGCTCGCGTTTACGTCACGCTCAAACCATCCGTCTTCGACCCGCAGGGTCGCACGATTGCCGAGGCCTTGCATTCGCTCGGCTACGCCGGCGTCGGCGACGTGCGTCAGGGCAAGTTTTTCGAGCTCGAGTTGAACGCCGGCTCCGCCGATCAGGCGAAGGCGCTGGCGGCGGAAGTCGCCGACAAGGTCCTCGCGAACCCGGTCATCGAAAGCTATCGCGTCGAGGTGCTATGAAATTCGCCGTCGTGGTGTTTCCCGGCTCCAACTGCGATCACGACGCGTATCACGCGACCCGGCACGTGCTCGGCCAGGACGCCGAGTTCGTGTGGCACAAGGAAACGCAGCTGAAGGGGGCCGACGCGGTGATCCTGCCGGGCGGCTTCGCGCACGGCGACTATCTGCGCACCGGCGCCATTGCCCGCTTCTCGCCGATCATGCCGGCCGTCCTCGAGTTCGCCCGTCGGGGCGGGCCCGTGCTCGGCATCTGCAACGGCTTCCAGATCCTGCTCGAAGCGGGGCTGCTGCCGGGTGCCATGCTGCGCAATCGCGACCTGAAATACCGCTGCGAGCACATCATCGTCCGCGTCGAGCAGACCGACACGCCGTTCACGATGAACGCGAGGCGCGGCCAGCAGCTGCGGCTGCCGATCGCGCACGGCGAGGGAAATTACTACGCGGACGCCGACGTCCTTCGGACGCTCGACGCCGAGCGTCGCGTCGTGTTCCGGTACTGCGACGAGCGGGGCGAGGTCACCGCTGCCGCGAACCCGAACGGATCGGTCAGCAACATCGCCGGGATCTGCAATGAAGCGCGCAACGTCGTCGGCCTGATGCCGCACCCGGAACGCGCCTGCGAGGGGCCGCTCGGAAGCGTCGACGGGCTGGTGTTGCTCCAATCCGTCGTCACCGCGCTGTCGCGCGAAGGCGCCGTGCGATGACCATCGACCGGACGACGCTCGAACGGCATGGCCTGACGCCTGACGAGTACGAGCGGATCGTGCGCGCGCTCCACCGCGAACCGACGATGACCGAGCTCGGCATCTTCTCGGTGATGTGGTCCGAGCACTGCAGCTACAAGAGTTCGCGCCTCCATCTGCGCAAGCTCCCGACGCGCGGTCCGCGCGTGCTGCAGGGACCCGGCGAGAACGCCGGCGCCGTCGATATCGGCGACGGGCTCGCCGCCGTCTTCAAGATCGAATCGCACAACCATCCGTCGTTCATCGAGCCCTACCAGGGAGCGGCGACCGGCGTCGGCGGCATCATCCGCGACATCTTCACCATGGGCGCGCGTCCGATCGCGCTGATGAACGCGCTCCGCTTCGGCCCGCTCGACGGCCCGCACGGCGCGCGCACCCGGCGCATCGTCGAGGGCGTCGTCGCGGGGATTGGCGGATACGGCAACAGCATCGGCATCGCGACGATCGGCGGCGAAATCGCGTTCGAGGATCCTTACGCCGGCAATCCGCTCGTCAACGTCCTGTGCCTCGGCATCGCCGACGCGAGCGCCCTGGTGAAGGGCACCGCGTCAGGCGCCGGCAATCCCGTCTACTACGTCGGCGCCAAGACCGGCCGCGACGGCATACACGGCGCGACGATGGCGTCGGCGGAATTCGACGACAAGTCGGCGGAGAAGCGGCCCGCCGTGCAGGTCGGCGATCCGTTCATGGAGAAGCTGCTGCTCGAAGCGTGCCTCGAGCTGATGAAGACCGACGCGTTGATCGGTGTGCAGGACATGGGGGCGGCCGGCCTCACCTGCTCGACGTGCGAAATGGGCGCGCGGGGCGGCGCCGGCATCGAGATCGATGTGCAGCACGTGCCGCAGCGCGAGACCGGCATGACGCCTTACGAGATCATGCTGTCGGAGTCGCAGGAGCGCATGCTCCTCGTGGTCAAGAAAGGGCGCGAAGCGGAAGTCGAGCGGATCTTCGACAAGTGGGACCTCCACGCCGCCCATATCGGCGAGGTCACGACCGACGGCGTGATGCGCGTCAAGGATCACGGCCGCGTCGTCGCGGAGATTCCGAATGGCGCGCTCGTCGACGAAGCGCCGGTCTACGACCGGCCGACCCGGCGTCCCGCGTATCTGGATCATGCGACGACGATCGACGCCGCGGCGCTCGCGCGCGTCGAGCCACGCGACGCCCTGCTCGACGTGCTTGCGTCGCCGACGGTGGCGAGCAAACGGTGGGTCTACACGCAGTACGACACGATGGTGCGGACCAACACGATCGCGCTTGCTGGCCTGACCGCGGGAGTCGTCCGGGTCAAGGAGACCAACCGGGCGATCGCGGTCGCGACCGACGGCAACGGCCGCTACTGCTATCTGAATCCGCGCCGCGGCGCGATGCTGGCGCTCGCCGAAGCCGCACGGAACGTCGTCTGTGCCGGCGCGGTGCCGATCGGCGCGACCAACTGCCTCAACTTCGGCAATCCCGAACGTCCCGAGATCATGTGGCAGTTCGTGGAATGTGTCGAAGGCCTTGCCGAGGCGTGCCGCGCGCTGGATGTCCCGATTACCGGCGGCAATGTCAGCCTCTACAACGAAACCGACGGCAAGGCGATCTATCCGACGCCGATCATCGGCGTGGTCGGATTGATCGAGGATGCCGCGAAGGTCGTGACGCGCACCTTCAAGCGGGACGGCGATGTCGTCGTGCTGCTCGGCGAAGATCGCGGCGAACTGGGCGGCAGCGAGTACCTGCGCACCGTTCACAAGCGCGTCCGCGGCGACGCGCCATCGCTCGATCTCGCGCGCGAGCGCGCCCTGCAGGCGGTGACGATCGACGCGGCCGCTGCGGGATGGCTGCGTTCGGCGCACGACTGTTCCGACGGTGGCATCGCGGTGACGCTCGCGGAGTGCTGCTTCGACACCGGAGGGCTCGGCGCCACGATCGAGCTGGACGGGACGAGTCCCGAAACGGCGCTGTTCAGCGAGAGCGCGTCGCGAATCGTGGTCTCGGTCGCCCCCTCGAACGAGCGTGACCTCCTGGAAGCTGCGGCGGCTGCCGGTGTGCCCGCTCGTCGGATTGGCACGGTCGGCGGCACGCGGCTGTCGATCCGCGTCGGCGGCGAACGGGCGATTGATGTGGCGGTCGGGGAGGCGGAACAGGTCTGGACGACGGCGCTCGAAAAGTATTTCAAAAGGGTTGCAGCATGAACTTCGACGACGAGATGCCGCAAGGGAGCGCCGCAGGGGACGCACGTACGCGAGCGCTCGAAGAGCGCAGCGACCGCATGCCGCAAGGTAGCGCCTCAGGAGCCGCAAGTACGCGAGCGCTCGAAGAGCGCGAGCAACTGGATAAACTAAAAGACGAATGTGGCGTGTTCGGAATTTTTGGCCATCCCGAAGCGGCCAATCTCACCTACCTCGGCCTGTACGCCTTGCAGCACCGTGGACAGGAGAGCGCCGGCATCGCGACCGCTGACGGCGAGAAGATGCAGCTCTCGCGCGCGATGGGGCACGTCGCCGACGCCTTCGACGAACGCGCGCTCGAGTCGCTGCCCGGCCACATCGCGATCGGGCACACGCGCTATTCCACCGCCGGCGAGAGCCGTCTGCAGAACGCGCAACCGATTCTGATCGATTGCGCGCACGGCCAGATCGCCATTGCCCACAACGGCAACCTGGTGAACGCGCGCGAACTGCGTGATCGCCTCGTCCGCGACGGGTCGATCTTTCAGACCAGCAGCGACACCGAAGTGGTGCTGCACCTGTACGCCCGGTCGCGCGAGCACACGGTCGAGGACGCGCTTGTCGAATCGATCCGCCAGGTCAGCGGCGCCTTTTCGTTCGTGCTGCTGACGAAGGATCGCCTGATTGCCGCCCGCGATCCCCACGG
>JABFWM010000261.1 GCA_013362195.1 Acidobacteriota bacterium | reverse complement strand
ATTCGGCACAAGCTGCTGTGGCTCATCGGCGGGCGCGCCGGTGTGATCACGATGCTGCTCGGGTCCGCGATTCTGATCCAGATCAAGTCGCCGGGCGCGCTGCCGATCGATCCGTTCTTCTTCCTGATCGGCCTGACCTACGGGCTGACCGCGTTCTGGGCGGCGACGCTGCAGTTCGTCGATCGGCATCCGTGGCTGGTCGACGTGCAGGTGGCGTGCGACGCGCTGGTCGTCTCGGCGATGGTGCACCTGACCGGCGGCGTGGCGAGCTACTTCTCGTCGCTCTACACGCTGCCGATCATCGCCGCGAGCGCGGTGCGGTCGTGGCGCGGCGGGCTGATGGTGAGCGCGCTCAGCAGCCTGATTTACGTGGGGCTCGTGATCGCGCAGTACGCGGGCGTGGTGCTGCCGTTCGGCATGGCGCCCGACACGCTGCCGCCGGTGCGGGTCGCCATCTACACGGTGGGCTTGAACGTGTTCGGGTTCCTGGCGGTCGCGGCGCTGAGCGGCTATCTCGCGGAAGGGCTGCGGCGCACCGGCGAGCAGCTCGAAGAAGCGTCGACGCAGCTCGCCGACCTGCAGGCGTTCAATCAGCACGTGATCGACAGCCTGCAGAGCGGCTTGACCACGTGCGACATGAAAGGGCGGGTGCTGACGTTCAACCGTGCCGGCGAGACGATCACCGGGCTGAGCGCGGCGGACGCGCTCGGGCGGGCGATGGCGCAGGTGCTGCAGCTGCCGCAGCCCTATCTCGACCTGTTCCATCGTGACGGCGGGCGTCCGGTGCTGCCGCGCGTCGAGTACGTCTACACGCGGCCGGATGGCCGGCAGATCGAGCTCGGCATCAGCGCGGCGCCGCTGGTGACGCCGAGCGGCAATTCGGGGTTCCTGTTCACGTTCCAGGACGTGACGGAGGCCAAGAAACGGGACCGTGAGGCGCGCGCGCAGCAGCGGCTTGCCGCGGTCGGCGAAATGGCCGCGGGCATCGCGCACGAGATCCGCAATCCGCTCGCGTCGATGGCCGGCTCGATCCAGATCCTGCGCGACGAGCTGCCGCTCACGCCGGAGCAGTCGCAGTTGATGGACATCGTGCTGCGGGAGTCCGAGCGGCTGAACGACACGATCCGCAGCTTCCTCTCGTACGCGCGGCCGCAGCGCGCCGCGCTGGCCGACATGGACGTGCGCCGCGCGCTGACCGACACGGCCGCGCTGCTCGAGAACAACGCGGAGCTCGTCGACGGCCATTCGATCGTCGTCGATGCCCCGCAGGTGCCGGTGATTTACCGCGCCGACGAAGCGCAGGTCCGGCAGATCGTCTGGAACCTCGCGACCAACGGGCTGCGCGCGATGCCGAACGGCGGCGTGCTGCGGCTGTCGGCGAGCCGCCGCGAGGCGACCGCCGACGATCCGGAGCACGTCGTGATTGCCGTGCACGACGACGGCGTCGGCATCGCGCCGGACGAGATCGACGGCATCTTCCAGCCGTTCCGCGGCGGGTTCGCGAAAGGCACGGGGCTGGGCTTGTCGATCGTCCACCGGATCGCGAGCGACTACGGCGGCGGGGTCCGCGTGTCGTCGAACCAGGGACAGGGGACCACGGTGGAAGTGATCCTTCCGGTGGGCGCAGTGACCGCGCCCGTTGCAGGCTGACGAGTTATGGCTATCGACGCGCAGACCATCGATCCCGTTGCGGCCCCCGCCGCGCGCATCCTCATCGTCGACGACGAGCGATCGATGCGCGAGATGCTGGCGATCCTGCTGCGCCGTGAGGGGCACGACGTCGCCGTCGCCGAGAACGGCCGCCGCGCGCTGGAGTTCCTGAATCAGCGGCCCTTCGACCTCGTCGTCTCCGACGCCCGGATGCCGGACCTCGACGGACTGCAGGTGCTCCGCCACGCCCGCAGCATCAATCCGGCGGTGATCGCGATCATGATCACCGCCTACGGATCCCCGGATCTCATCAAGGGCGTCGAGGAGCTGGGCGTCAACGACTACGTCGAGAAGCCGTTCAACACCGAGGTCCTGAAGTTCCGCATCCGCAAGGAGCTCGATCGCCGGCGCCTGCACCAGGAGAACGTGCTGCTCAAGCGCGCGATGCACACGGCGCATCATTTCTCGAACATCGTCGGCAGCAGCAGCGCGATGCTCGAGGTGTTCGAGCTGGTCGACACCGTGGCCGCGACCGGCAGCACCATTCTGATCACCGGGGAGTCGGGCACCGGCAAGGAGCTGATCGCGCGGGCCATCCACGTGCGATCGCCGCGCAGCGAACGGCCGTTCGTGGCCGTCAACTGCGGCGCGCTCACCGAGACGCTGCTCGACTCGGAGCTGTTCGGCCACGTCCGGGGCGCGTTCACCGGAGCGGACGGCAACAAAAAGGGGCTCATCGAGGTCGCCGACAAGGGGACGATCTTCCTCGACGAGATCGGCGAGATGAGCCCGATGCTCCAGGTCAAGGTGCTGCGCGTGCTGCAGGAGCGCAAGTTCCGCCGCGTCGGCGGCACCGAGGAGATCGACGCCGACATCCGGATCATCGCGGCCACCAACCGCGATCTCGCGAAGATGGTCGCCGACGGGCAGTTCCGCGAAGACCTCTTCTATCGCATCAACGTCATCCCGGTCCGCCTGCCGCCGCTGCGCGAGCGCGGCGACGACGTGGTGTCGCTGGCCGAGCACTTCGTCGCGAAGTACGCGCCGCAGATGAAGAAGAACATCACCGGCATGTCGGCGGCGGCGATGACGGCGCTGACCGGCTACGGCTGGCCGGGCAACGTCCGGGAGCTCGAGAACGCCATCGAGCGCGCGGTCGCGCTGGAGCGCTCATCGTCGATCCAGACGGAGAGCCTGCCGGAGGCGGTGCGCGGCACGATCGCCGCGCCGGCGGTCGCCCTCGGCGGCAACGGCGCCGCCGCGCCGTCGGCCCTGCCCGAGACCGGCTTCGATCTCGAACAGCACGTACAGCACCTCGAACGCGAGTACATCGCGGAAGCGCTGCGGCGATCGGGCGGCGTGAAGGTGAAGGCGGCGGAGCTGCTCGGCATGAGCTTCCGATCCTTCCGCTACTACATGAAGAAGTACAACCTGAAATGAAGAAGAACGGCTTCACGCTCGTCGAGCTGCTCATCGTCGTCGCGATCATCGCGGCGATCGCGGCAATCGCAACGCCCGGTCTTCTGCGCGCGCGCATTGCGGGGAACGAGGCGTCGGCGATCGCGTCTCTGCGCGCGATCGGCAGCGCGCAGGCCACCTTCTCGCGCAGCTGCGGGAACGGTCTCTACGCCGGCTCGCTCGACATCCTCGGGACCGGCCCGTCCGGGTCCGAGCCGTTCGTCAGCGTCGATCTCGGCGGCGCGCCGACCGCCATCAAGAGCGGCTACGCGATTTCGCTGAGCGGCACCGAGGCATCCGGCGCGGCGGCCTGCAACGGCACCACGACGCTCACCACGGGCTTTCACGCGTGGGCCGACCCGGTGTCGGCGACGAGCGGCGTGCGCTACTTCGGGTCGAACACCACCAGCACGATCTGGCAGGCCTCATCCTCGTTGGGCGGCATGAGCGACACCGCCACGCCGTCGGCCGGCACGCCGATTCAGTGAGCGGGGTGACAAATCGTGGCTGACAGTAAATGTCAGTGCCGCGAATTGTCCGCGGATTCCGCAGCGCAAACCGCTCTCACCCGGTCGCGATATTTCCCCGTAACTACCTCACGTGCCGTTGGTTCCGTTTTCGACCGGCGGCGATGGCGCCGCCGCGGCATCCCCCTTGCTCTCTCTCGGGCATTCGATTTTTCGACGGATTCTAGAACCCGTGTCGCGGGCCCAGAGGAGTTGTCTCTCATGAAGATGCGTAACCAGAAAGGTTTCACCCTGATCGAGCTGCTGATCGTCGTGGCGATCATCGGCATCATCGCGGCGATCGCGGTCCCGGGTCTGCTCCGGGCGCGTATCTCCGGCAACGAGGCGTCGGCGATTGGGTCGCTGCGCGCCATCAGCAGCGCGCAGTCGACGTTC
>JABFWM010000220.1 GCA_013362195.1 Acidobacteriota bacterium | reverse complement strand
CCGACGGCCGCGCATCGCTGTATGCGAGCGACCTTGGCGTCGCGTGCGGGCTGGCGTTCGGGCCGGATGGCCTTCTTTACGTCGGCGATCGGTCGGGATCGATTTTGCGGGTCGAGAATGCGGGGCGTGCCCGCGTGGTTGCGACGCTGCCGTCGAGTGTGGCGGCGTTTCACCTGGCGTTCGGACCTGACGATCACCTGTATGTCGCCGGGCCGACGCTCGGCAGCAGCGATTCGATTTACCGCATTGCGCCGGACGGCACGGCGACGGCGTGGTGTACCGGGTTCGGGCGTCCGCAGGGCCTCGCGTTCGATGCCGCCGGTCATCTGTATGTGGTCGAGGCGTTGGCCGGGGCGAGCGGCATCTATCGGATCCGGCCCGACGCGCCGCAGTCGCCGGAACTGGTCCTTGCCGGCGGCGGGTTGATTGGGCTCGCGTTCGACCCGCATGGCGGCCTGGCCGTCGCGACGAGCGACTCCGTGTATCGCGTCGGCGTCGCGATTCGCGGCCTCCTGCCGCCGGTGTAAGAACCGGGACACTCACACTTTTCCCATATCCGGACGATCCGGCGCCAGAAACCGTGACAGTCACAGTTCCGGAAAGTGTGACTGTCACCGTTCTGGCCGCGCACTGTTCGATCCCGCGAAAAACTGTGAGTGTCCCCGTTCGCGCGTTACAATCCGCGGACATCCATGCAGCAACTGTTTCGACGCAAGCCCATCTCGGACCTGCTCGTCGAAGGGGACCACTCGCTGAAGCGCGTCATGGGCGCCGGCGATCTCGTGATGCTCGCGATCGGCGCCGTCATCGGCGCCGGCATTTTCGGCGCGATTGGCACAGCCGCCGCCGGCCAGGTCGGGCAGAACGGCGAAATCATCCGCTACGGCGCCGGCCCGGCGCTGGTCTTCTCCTTCATCCTCCTGGGGGTCGCGTGCGCGCTCGCGGGACTCTGCTATGCGGAGCTCGCCTCGATGATCCCGCAGGCGGGCAGCGCCTACGCCTATTCGTACGCGACGCTCGGAGAACTCGTCGCCTGGATCATCGGCTGGGACCTCATCCTCGAGTACGCCGTCGGCAACGTCGCCGTGGCGATTTCGTGGGGCGATTATTTCAACACGCTCCTCAACGGTCTCAACATCTTCCTGCCCCCGTGGCTGACGACGGGCTACCGGACGGCGTTGTTGAGCGCGGACCCGGCGGTCCACGGTCTCCTCCAGACCGCGCCGCATGTCGCGGGCGTTCCGATCGTCGTCCACCTTCCAGCGTTCGCCGTCGTGATGCTCATCACCGCGCTGCTGCTCCAGGGCGCCAAGGAGAGCGTGAGGGCCAACAACATCATGGTCGTCATCAAGCTCCTCGCGCTCGGCCTGTTCATCGCCGTCGGCGCGACGCACTTGAATCCCGCCAATTACCGGCCGTTCGCCCCGAATGGCTTTACCGGCATTCACCACGGCGCGGCGATTGTCTTCTTCGCCTACATCGGCTTCGATGCGATCTCGACCGCGGCGGAAGAAACCAGGAATCCGCAGCGCAATCTGCCGATTGGCATTCTCGGCGGCCTCGCGATCTGCACGCTGATTTACGTGGTGGTGGGGTTCGTGCTGACGGGGATGGTGCCTTACAAGGAGCTCGCGGTTGCCGATCCGCTGGCGCGCGCCCTGCAGCTGGCGGGATTCGAACGCGTCGGCTGGATCGTCGCGCTTGGCGCGGCGGTGTCGATGTCCGCCGTGCTGCTCGTCTTTCAATACGGTCAGCCCCGCATCTTCTTTGCCATGGCGCGTGACGGGCTGCTCCCGCAATGGGCCGCACGCGTGCACCCTCGCACCAAGATTCCCTCGGTGACGACTCTCTTCACAGGGGTATTCGTCGCGGCATGGTCGCTCATCGGCGACGCCGCGGAAACCTACGACCTCACGAATATCGGGACGCTGTTCGCCTTCATGCTCGTGAGCATCGGCGTGCTGGTGCTGCGTTACACGGAACCGGCTCGTCCCCGTCCGTTCCGCGTGCCTTTCGTGTGGGCCGTCTCGCTGCTGTCGTCAGCGGGGTGCCTCTTCATCATGAAGGGGCTGCCGTATCAGGCATGGGAACGGTTCGGCTATTGGCTCGCACTCGGGCTGGTGCTGTATCTCACCTACGGGTACCGCCACAGCCGCCTGCGCGCGCGAGCGATTGAAGCCGGCACCCGCTAAGGCGCACCTCATCCGTGCTCTGTTCTGGCGCACACCCCGACGCGCTGGTACAATATGGGTTTTGGCTTTCTCCAGAATCCGGCACCGGCAGGCATGGCACACGACTGGGTTGCAGTGCGCGGCGCGCGCGTCCACAACCTGAAGAACATCGACGTCGATCTTCCTCGCGATCAGCTGGTCGTCATCACCGGTCTGTCGGGGTCGGGCAAGTCGTCGCTCGCCTTCGACACGATTTACGCCGAGGGCCAGCGGCGCTACGTCGAATCGCTCTCCTCGTACGCGCGTCAGTTCCTCGAGCAGATGGAAAAGCCGGACGTCGATCTGATCGACGGGCTGTCTCCCGCCATCGCCATCGAGCAGAAGACCACCGGTTCCAACCCGCGGTCGACGGTCGGCACGGTCACCGAGATCTACGACTACCTTCGCCTCCTCTTCGCGAACGTCGGCGTGCCGCACTGCCACCTGTGCGGACGGGCGATTGCGTCGCAGTCGCTCGAGCGCATCATCGACATGGTGATGCTGTCGCCGAATGACGAGCGCGTGAACGTGCTCGCGCCGGTGGTTCGGGGACGGAAGGGCGAATTCAAGAAGGAGCTGGCGGCGCTCCGTGCGCGCGGGTTCACGAAGGTCCGCGTCGACGGGCAACTCCGCTCGCTCGACGAGGACATCAAGCTCGATCGCCGCCGCAACCACACCATCGACGTCGTCGTCGATCGCGTCGTGCTCAAGCCGGGCATCGAGCGTCGCCTCACGGAATCCGTCGACGTCGCGCTGAACCTGGCCGACGACGTGGTGGTCATCAACACGCTGGACGGTGGAGACCGGCTGTTCTCGCGGCGGCTTGCCTGCACCTACTGCGGCGTCAGCATGCCGGAGATGACGCCGCGGGCCTTTTCGTTCAATTCGCCGCACGGCGCGTGCCCCGACTGCCAGGGACTTGGCGCCGTGTACGACTTCGACCCGGCGCGACTGGTGCCGGACGAATCGCTGTCGCTGCAGGACGGCGCGATTGCGCCGTGGGCGCGCGGCGACAAGAAGCTCGTGAAGGAAGCGCTCGCGTCCCTGAGCAAGCACCTGAGAATCGACCTGGCGCTCCCGTTCCGGCGGTTGGCCAAGAAGGCGCGCGACGTGATCTTCTACGGCACCGGCGCGGCGCGGAAGGACGGCAAGGATCCGTTCGGCGCCGGCTTCGAAGGCCTCGTGCCGAACCTGCGGCGCCGCTACGAGGAAGGCAGCTGGGCCGAGCAGGAGGCCCTGGAATCCTATCGCGCGCTTCGGCCGTGTCTGGCGTGCGGCGGGGCGAGGCTCAAGCCGCAGAGCCGCGCCGTCCGCGTGAAGGGACGCACGATTACGGAGTACGTCGATCTCCCGATCTCGGAAGCGCTCGACGTCTTCGAAACGATCGAATTGACCGAACGGGAATCGCTCATTGCCAGCCGCATTCTTCGCGAGATCCGGGATCGCCTTCGCTTCCTGAACGACGTTGGCGTCGGCTACCTCACGCTCGCGCGCAGCGCCGCGACCCTGTCCGGTGGGGAAGGACAGCGGATCCGCCTCGCCACCCAGATCGGGTCGAACCTCACCGGCGTGCTCTACGTCCTCGACGAGCCGTCGATCGGGCTGCACCAGCGCGACAACCGCGCGCTGCTCTCCACGCTCGCGCGCCTTCGCGACCTCGGCAACACGGTCGTGGTCGTCGAGCACGATGAAGAGACGATTCGCACTGCCGATTACGTCATCGACCTCGGACCCGGCGCCGGCGAGCACGGCGGCCACGTGATCTTCCAGGGCACGCCGGCCGCGCACCTCGCCAACGGCA
>JABFWM010000382.1 GCA_013362195.1 Acidobacteriota bacterium | reverse complement strand
GGCGCCAGCACGCGGTGCTCGGGACGCCGGCTGCCGTGCTCACGCTGAAAGCGGTGCAGGTCGCGCAGCTGCGTCAGGTATCCCGTCGCCTCTCTCAGATTCATCTTGCTCTCTCCGGCGGTCCGGCCGACGAACACGTACGGCACTTCGACGACGCGTGACGGCTGGCTGCGGATCAGCAGCTCGAGGCAGATCTTGAAGCCGCCGGCCGAGATGCGCACGCCGCGCGCGAGTTCGCGGCGGATCAGGAAGAGCCCCGACGTCGCGTCGCGCACCGGCGTCAGGCCGCGCGCCAGGAGGCACGCGAACTTCGACATCGCGAGCCTCGACACCTCCCAGTGCCGCGTCCCGCCGCCGGGCACGTAGCGGCTGCCGATCACGATGTCGGCGGCCTGCTGCTGCATGACCTCGTACATGCGCGGCACGATCGCCGGCGGATGACTGAGATCCGCATCGATGACGCCGACCACCGGAGACGCTGCCGCGTCGAAACCTTCGATGACCGCCGTTCCCAGCCCGAGCTTGCCGGCGCGGTGCACGACGCGGATCGGGTATCGCGTCGCCAGATCGTCGGCGAGCGGCCCGGTGCCGTCGGGCGAATGGTCGTCGACGACCACCAGCTCGCCGGTGAGGCCCGCCGCCGCGTACGCGTCGAAGACGGTGCGCACGAGGTCGGCGAGCCGGTCGCGTTCGTTGTAAGTGGGAACGACGAGTGAGAGCGAAGAGACGTTGCGCGCGACGGCCACCAGTGGGTGCGGATTATCACACGGGCCTCGGCTCGTGCGTGTTCCGCCTTCCGTCTTCATGGTACCCTGACGTGATGATCCGTTCGGTGATGGCGTGCGTCGCGCTCCTCGCGATCCCGCCGGTCGGCACGCGCGCGCAGCAGGTCCCACCCGCGCCGCCGTCGATTCCTCCGGCCGCGCTTCAACCTCCCGTCCTCGACGAGGTGTCGCTCGTCGCCCAGGGATGGCTGCTCCTGTCGCAGGGATCCGCCGTGCCGGCGGCGGCACGCGCACGCGACGCGCTGCAGCGCGCGCCGTCGTACGGCGGCGCGGTGACGCTGCTCATCGAAGCGGAACTTCTGCGGGGCGGCACCGGCAGCGGGCTCGCGGAATACGAGCGCTGGCTCGGTGCGCGGACGCTGGAAGAGCCGTTGCTGCTGCGGCGAATCGCCCGCGCCGCGTTACGGGAAGATGCGAAGTCGGCCGACGCGGCGGTGAAGGCCGCAGCGTTGGGCGCGCTCGCCGAGGATGGCGACACGGCCGCCGCTGAGGAGCTGAGCAAGGCGATGAAGGCCGGCGACCCGGCCGCAACTCGCGCGCTCGCGCAGAACGGAAACGCGGCGGCGGTGCGCGCCCTGATCGACAAGCTGAACGCGGGTAGCACCGATCCCCTCGGCACTTTCGACGTGCTGGCACACACGCGGAGCCGTCAGGCCATCTCTGCGGTACGGGAGCGCCTGCGCGATCGGCGCCCTGAAGTTCGCGGCAGTGCGGCGGAAGCGCTTGGCAAGATGGACGCGAAGGACGCGGCCGAAGAGCTGCGAGCGCTCACCAAAGACGAGAATGGATTCGTCAGCGGACGTGCGGCGCTGGCGCTCGCTCGCCTGGGTGACAGCGATGGTCTTGCCTACGCACAGGAACTGGCCCGGGGCACGTCGGCGCCCGGGCGGCTGATCGCAGCCGATGCGATGTCTGCCAATCCGAATCCGGCGTGGGTTGAGCTCGTCCGCGGATTAACCTCCGCGAGTGAGCCGGAGGTTCGACTGGGGGCCGCACGCCTCATCGCCCCGGTCGATCCCGCTCTGGCGGAATCCGTCGTTTCAAGTTTTCAGAACTCGGAAAATCCGGCGCTGCGAGACCTTGCGGCTGATACTACCGTTGCCGTCGCGCGCCGCAGCCGCGATCTGCGCCGCCTTCGGGCGCTCCTCCACAGTCCGAATCCGTCCGAGCGAGTCGGCGCGGCCACGGAAATTCTCGCTTTGACCCGATAATTCTGTAAAAATCTGCCGCCAGGCATCTATAATGATGGCCTGCTCCCTGTAGCGCGCGGCACCTCGTGCCGATACTGTCGGCCGTGGATCTCTGTGTTTCGCTCCCAAGTCACGTTTAAGCGCGGAAATAGAACATGAAAGTACACGGTTTCCAGACCGCGGCTCGCGCCTGCGCGCTCAGCCTTCTCGCCCCGATCATGCTTTCGGGGACCGCCGCCGCCCAAATCGCAGCAGTCGGTCCAACCGTCGCCGTGGCGACCTTCGCCGTGCGCGGGACTGATGCCGCATATGACTCGCGGGCCAACAGGTACCTCGTGGTCGGCGCGCAGGGTCCCGTCCGCGCGGTGTGCGTAGGAGCTGACGGGAATCCTCTCGGTGCCCCGTTCGATGTCAAGCCGCCGTCTGGAACATTCGGCGCATATCCTCGCGTTGCCTACAGTCCAGACCTGAATGGCGGTACGGGCGGCTTTCTCGTCATTTGGACCGAAGAGACCCCGGGCGTCAGCGTCATGCTGCACGGCCGGGTTGTCGCGTGCGGCGGCCCAACCGGTGCGGACCAAGTCATATCGTTCCCTGCATCGTCGTGGATAGACGTCGGCGTGGCTGCTCTCGCGTATTCAGCAACCAGCCGTCAGTTCCTGGTTGCGTGGAAGACGATGCCACCCGCCGTCGTTCTGACGCGCCTGGTCGATCTGAACGGCGCGCCAGTGGGAGGCCTCGTTCAAATCTCGTCTGGTTTCGGCCGGGATCCTGGCGTGGCGTGGAATCCAAACACGAATGAATTCGGCGTCTCTTTCAGTTCTGAAAGCACTGCCGCGTTCGTGAAAGTACCGGCATCGAATCCGGCGGCATTCGCCCGTACGACATTCAACGCGCTACCGGGTGCAATGCAGACCACGATCACCGACCTGACCTTCAACACCGCCACCAACCGATACCTGATGAGTTGGTTTGAGTTGAGCACGGGACCTTATGCAAAGGTGGCGGAATTCGATGCCAACGGAACGTTGGTCTCGCAAAACATCGCATCCGTTCGCATGGGTTCCTACGACGGATTGTCCATTGCCTACAATCCGATCAGCGCGACATCACTCCTGGTGGGGGTTGATCGAGGGCCGAATAATCAGCCTGACCGTGTCCTCGCTGCTGAACTCAATGCCAACGGCGTGCGGATTACGCCAAGCGAACCGCCCATAAGTCCGGTGTCACCACGCGCCATACACTCGCGCGTCGCTGCAAGTACGACCACAGCCACATGGCTTGTGAACTGGAGTCTCAACTTCGGCGCCATCGCCAGCCAGATTGTCGGCACTGGCGGCGCGACGGGCGGAGGCGGCACCCCGCCGCCACCGCCGGCGGCAAGCGCGCCGCGCATGAACACGGACACGCCACGCGCGAACAGCACGGTCACCACCGACGGCTTCACGATCGCCGGCTGGGCGCTCGATAGCGGCGCGCCGGTCGGCACCGGTGTGGACCTCATCCAGGTCTGGGCCTATCCGGCGGGCGGCGGGGCGCCGCGATTCGTCGGCACGGCAAACTACGGGACCTCCCGACCCGACGTGGCGGCCGCCTTCGGCAATGCGCGCTTCATGAATTCCGGGTTCCTGTTGACCGGCGTCATCGACTCCGGCGGCGCGTACGACCTGACCGTGTTCGCGCACAGCACCGTGACGGGGACCTACAACAACGTGCAGCAGTTCCGCATCAACGTCACCGGCCCGGTGTCGCTGCCGCGCATGTGGACCGACATCCCCGCGATGAACCAGACGCTCTCGCAGAACATCACGGGCGCCGGTTGGGCGGTCGACGCGGGCGGTTCCATTGGCACGGGCGTCGACGCGGTGCACGTCTACGGCTACCCGGTGGCGGGCGGCGCGCCGATTCTCGTCGGCGTGGCGGTGTACGGCGTCGCCCGCGGCGACGTCGCCGGCGCGTTCGGCAATCCGCGCTTCACGCCCTCGGGCTTCTACCTGCAGGGAACGCTGCCGCCGGGCGAATACAACCTCGTGGTGTTCGCGCACAGCACGATCACCAACACCTT
>JABFWM010000281.1 GCA_013362195.1 Acidobacteriota bacterium | reverse complement strand
GGTTGCTATCAAGACCCCTTCGTGCCTTCGTGCCTTCTGTCATTCACAGCTACGGCGGCGGCAATCGAAGCGGGGCCGCCGCGGGCGCGACGGAGCCGCCCTGTACGCTTCCCCCTCCCCGCCTAACGCTGCGGCTGCTGCTTCAGTCGCGCGACCATCGGACCGATCGCCGAGATGACCTGCTGGTTCCCCTCGTGCAGCATCGCCGCGAGGATGTGCTTGCAGTCGCGGTCGCGCCAGGTATAGTCGCCGCAATCACACCGCGGCCGGGCGCCGTTCGCGCCGAGGTCCACCCAGTGGTCGTGCGCGCCGCCTTTCACCAGGAACCGCCGCGGACCGACGCTCTCGCACACCAGCTGCACGCCACGCTCGAGGCGGTCGAGGTCGACCGCGACCGCCGCCATATCACCCATCATCATTTTTTCTGCTCCCATCCCGTCTGACCGATTCGCAAAAAAGGGGCGCCCGACCGGGCGCCCCGACTCGTTCACTTGATACCCCACCGGGCGGCGCAGGTTGCGGTCGAGAGCGGCCGTGCTCGCCGGATTGGCATCGGACTCCTGCGCAACCGGCGGCCCGTCCCCTCAGACCCCCTGCAGCTCCCCCCGCCGCTCGATCGAGTGCTCCACGTCCGCCCCGAGGACGCCCTCCCAGCGCGCCATCACCACCGTCGCCAGGCAATTGCCGAGCACGTTCAGCGAGGTGCGCGCCATGTCCATGATCGCGTCGACGCCGAGGATCACCGCGATCGCCTCGATCGGCAGCTTGAACTGCGTCAGCGCGCCGGCGAGGATCACGAGCGACGCGCGCGGCACCGCGGCGACCCCCTTCGACGTCAGCATCAGGACCAGCATCATGAAGAGCTGCTGGCCGAGCGGCATGTCGATCCCGGCGGCCTGCGCCGCGAAGATCGACGCCACGGCGAGATAGAGCGTGCTCCCGTCGAGGTTGAAGGAATACCCCGTCGGCATCACGAAGGCGACGATGCGCTTGGGGACGCCGATCGCTTCCATCGCCTGCATCGCGCGCGGCAGCGCCGCCTCGGACGACGCGGTGGTGAAGGCGATCAGCCACGGCTCCTTCACCGCGTTGACGAAGCGCCGCAGCGGCACCTTCATGATCAGCGCGATGGGCAGCAGCACGAGCAGCGCGAACGCGATCAGCGCGACGTAGAGCGTCCCCACAAGCTTCGCGAGGTTGAAGAGGACCCCGATCCCGCTCTTCCCCACCGTCACCGCGATCGCCGCGCCGATGCCGACCGGCGCGAAGCCCATCACGACCGCGACGAACTTGAACATCACCTCGGAGAGCGATTCGCAGAAGGCGAGCATCGTCTCCTTCGGCTTCCCCTTCACCCGCGCCAGCGCGACGGCGAAGATGATCGAGAAGAAGACGACCTGCAGCACCTCGTTGTTGACCCACGCCTCGGCGAAGCTCGCCGGCACCGTGTGCTCGAGCACCCCCGCCATCGTGACGTGCGTCTTCGTGAACTGCGCCGCCTGCGTCGTGTCGGCCGCCGCGAGCGAGACGCCGACTCCCGGCTTCGCAAGGTTCACCGCCGTCAGACCGATGACCAGCGCCAGCGTCGTCGCGATCTCGAAGTAGATGATCGAGCGCAGCGCCAGCTTGCCGACCTGCTTCATGTCGTCGCCGTGCCCCGCGATCCCCACCACGAGCGTGCCGAAGATCAGCGGCACGACGAGCGACTTGATCATCCGCAGGAAGATGTTCGACAGCGGATTCAGCGCGATCCCGACCGTCGGCCAGAGCGCGCCGATGACGATGCCGAGGATCACCGCGACGACGATCCACTGCGACTGCGTCCGGCGCTTGAGGAAGCTCCACATCGTCGCCCTACTCCTTCTCGATCGGCGCGGGAGGCTCGACCACGACCGGACCGGTGCCACGGCGCAGCGTCGAGTGGCGGTATCCGTACACGGCGTAGAGCGCGATGCCGATGAGCAGCCACCAGCCGAAGCGCTCCCACGCGAGCCGCGGCAGCCCGCGCATCACGACGAGACAGAGGATCGCCCCAGCGGGCGCCACGACGTACACGAAGGGGACACGGAAGGGACGCGGGCGCTCGCGATCGGTGTGGCGGAGCACCATCACGCCGATGCAGACGAGCATGAACGCGAAGAGCGTCCCGATGTTCGTCAGGTCGTACGTCTCCGCCGCGTCGCCGATCAGCGCCCAGAAGGCGACCACCCCGCCCGTGAGCAGCGTCGTCGCGTACGGCACGCGGTGCTTCGGGTGGACGCGCGCCGCCCACTTCGGCAGCAGGCCGTCGCGCGCCATCGCGAAGAAGATGCGCGGCTGCCCGTACTGGAAGACGAGCAGCACCGCCGCCATCGAGAAGATGGCGCCGAGGGCCACGATCTTCGCGATGCTCGTGAGCCCGGTCGCGTTGAGCGCGTACGCGAGCGGATCGGCCGCGCGGCCGAGCTCACCGTACGGCACCATCCCGGTGAGCACCGCGCCGACGATCACGTAGATGACCGTGCAGATCGCGAGCCCGCCGAGGATGCCGATCGGCAGGTTGCGCTGCGGGTTCTTCGTCTCCTCCGCCGCCGTCGAGATCGCGTCGAAGCCTATGTAGGCGAAGAACACGATCGCGGCACCCTGATGGATCCCCGTGAAGCCGTTCGGCGCGAAGGGATGGTAGTTCGCGGTGGTGATGTGCGTCGCCCCCATGACGATGAACAACGCGAGGACCACCAGCTTCACCGCGACCATGATGTTGTTCGCCCGTGCACTCTCGCGCACGCCGTGCAGCAGCAGCCAGGTGATGAACGCGACGATGGCGAAGGCGGGGATGTTTACGAGGATCGGGATCCCCGCGACGTGCGGCGCGCTGTCGAGCAGCCCGTGCACCGCCGGATCGTTGCTCAGCAGCGCCGTTCGGTAGCCCGTAGTCAGCCACGGCGGGAAGGTCACCCAGCCGGCGAAGAGCGATTTCAGGTAGTCGCCCCACGAGATCGCGACGGCGACGTTGCCCACCGCGTACTCGAGGATCAGGTCCCAGCCGATGATCCACGCCACCGCCTCGCCGAGCGTCGCGTACGAGTACGCGTACGCGCTCCCCGCCTGTGGGATCATCGACGCGAGCTCCGCGTAGCAGAGCCCCGCCAGCGCGCAGCAGACGCCGAGCAGCAGGAACGAGATCACCAGCGCCGGACCGGCGCCGACGCGGACCACCTCGCCGTTGGGACCGAGCTGCCCCGCGGCCGCGGATCCGATCGAGCCGAAGATGCCGGCGCCGATCACCGCGCCGATCGCGAGCATGATCAGGTCGCCGGCGCCTAACGCGCGCCGGAGACCCTCGGGATTCTCGCCCTCCGCGAGGAGGGCGGCGATCGGCTTCCGGGAAAAGAGTCCGCGCATCCGCTAGATGAACAGCGGCGCGAGCACCAGCGTGATGGTGCTGAGCAGCTTCACGAGCACGTGCAGCGACGGACCAGCAGTGTCCTTGAACGGATCGCCGACCGTATCGCCGACCACCGCTGCCTTGTGCGCGTCCGAGCGCTTGCCGCCATAGACGCCCGTCTCGATGTACTTCTTCGCGTTGTCCCAGGCGCCGCCGCCGTTGTTCAGGAAGCCCGCCATCAGGATCCCCGCGATCGTGCCGACCATCAGCAGCGCCGCCACCGCCTCGGCGCCGATGTGCTCGGCCCCCGTGTTCCCGAAGTGCTTGAAGACGATGCCGACGACGACCGGGAAGAGCACGACGAGCGCGCCCGGCAGCACCATCGCCTTCAGCGCCCCGACGGTCACGATGTCGACGCAGGTGCCGTAGTCCGGCTCGTCCGTCCCCTGCATGATCCCCGGCTTCTCGCGGAACTGGCGACGTACCTCGGTGATGACGCTCGACGCCGCCTTCCGCACCGCCGTCATCGCGAGCGACGAGAACCAGAACACGAGCATCGCGCCGAGCAGCCCGGCGACGAAGACGGTCGGCTTCGAGAGGTCGACGTGCAGCACCTCGCCGGTGTAGTTGCGCACCTCGTCGAGGTATGCCGAGAAGAGCAGGAACGCAGCGA
>JABFWM010000292.1 GCA_013362195.1 Acidobacteriota bacterium | reverse complement strand
GTTGACGTAGGTCGTGAAGCCGACCCGCACGCGCGGTCCTTCGCCGATGCGCGCGCGGAGCTGCTGCACCTGCTGCGCCACCGTTTCGTCGGAGACGGTCAGGAAGTCGGGCCACTGCGGCAGGATGTAGGTGATGCGTCGATCGATCGGCGCCACGCCCTGCGCACGCGGTAACGGCGCGGAGAGCAGGACGAGCGCCGCGACCGCGAGCGTCGCGGCCCCAGGTCGGATGAGCTGTCGCATGAAGATGGGTTTATTGTAGCGCGCGGTCCCGGAGCGCCGTGAGGAAGGCACGCAGGTCGGCCGGTCCTTGCTGCGCCGCGCGATAGACGCGCGCCATGTCCAGCGTGTCGTACGCATGCGCCACGACGTTGCGGAATCCCGCCGCGCGCACGAGTGTGCCCGCCAGACGGGGATCGATGACGGCGGCGCCCTCGAGCCTGCGAAAGGCATCGGCATACGTTGCCGGCGCGCCGAGATCGAGCGCGACACACGCGGCAATCGCCAGGTCGATGGCGATCTGGGTGGCCTGCCAGAGGTGAAGAATCACCGCATCCGACGCGTCCGTTGCCGGCCGAAAGTCGCCGGACTCTGCGGGGAGACGATCGGCAACGCGGGCCAGGTGGCGTTCAATCGCCATGGCACGTTCGGCGAGCACACCGCGATCGAGCGGCGTCATCGATCGAGCCGGGCGAGCGTCGCGTCGTACGCCTGGCGGATGATCGACCCCATGTCGCACCAGAAGCCGGCGGCCTCGATCCGGAACCGCTCCGCGAGGCGGGGTTCACGCTCGAACAGGACCACGCCGTCGCGCGCGGCGTGGTAGCGGATCAGCCCTCCGGCGCGCGACAGGTCGACCAGATCCAGGCGCTCGCTGCCAAGCGCTTCGACGAGGCCCGCACGCAGCGACAGCTCGTCGAGATCCGGCCGCGCGAGGTACGCGAAGTCCCAATCCGACTCCGGCCGGGCATCGCCGCGCGCACGCGAACCAATCGCCATCAGCAGCTGCACGGCTGGTAGGTGCCGCGCGACGCCGGCCGCGGCTTCGAGCGGCGGAGACATGGCTCGCATCGTAGCAGACGGTCGGCCGGGTCTGAAGTCCCGGCCGCCGCGAATCGGATCACCGTGGTCCGATCCGCACGTCCACGGGAATGCGGGTGCGGGTGCCGTCACACGCCGTTTTGACGAACAGCAGCTGATACGCGCCGACGAACCCGGCACCCGGTTGCCAGTAGAACCGGCCGGCGGCATCGAGCGAGGCGCCGACCGGAAGCGTCCGCAGCTCGCCGCCGGCAACCAGGTAGCCCTCGTATGTCGGAGCGCAGGTCCGATCCTGAGCCTTGTGGCTCGACCTCCCGCCTGAGGTGCACGGGAGGAGCGGAATCGCAGAGCCGGGCGTGTCTATCCGCGCTGGATCATTCAATCCGTGTCCATCCGTGTGCATCCGTGGTGCTACCGGTTCTGTACAGTGATGAACCGACTGCCAACCCCCTGGACGCGGTTCATGTTGTCCCGCACCACCCATGCGAGCGTGTGCAGTCCGTTTGCGAGCGTCGTCGTATCGAGGACGAAGAAGCCAACCGCGCTCGTCGTGTTCTGGTAATTCGGGAACAGCGTCACGATATCGGACCGCTCCAACCCGTTCGTCGGACGGCCCACCGGCACGTCGTCCACGAGCACAGTAATCGTCGAGCCATCTGCGGGAATCACTCCAGGCTGCGGCGTGAGCGCCCAGCCCCAGTTGACGATCGTGCCGCTGACCACTTCGCCGGACGCCGGCGTGTCGATCGTGCCGAACGGCCGGCTTGCGGTGGCATTCGACGCGCCGATCGTTCGCGACCCGAGCAACGTCCGCTGCCCCTCAATGTCCTGCGCATACACGTGGAAACGATACGTTCCATCGCCGCCGCCCGGCAGCATGTTGGTGAGCAGCAGGTAGCCCCAACCCGCGCGCGATGCGAACGGAAGCGACGGAAAAGCGGACTGGACGTCCGGCCGCGCCCCTTCGACGAAGGTCGCGGTACCCACCGGAATCTGCACCTGCAGCTCCGTCGGCGCCGGGTCGCGGAAGATCTCGACGCGATCGACAGCGACATCGTCGATCGCCCACCCGCTGATCGCAATCGCGCCGCTCAGTCCCGCCGCGCCGTCCTGCGGCGTGTCGATGAAGCCGAACGGGCCTTGCGTGGACGGACCTCCCTGCGTGACGGTGACGAACTGGCCGCCGATGACTACCGTCATCTGTCGCGTCTGGCCCGTCGTGTTCGGATCGACCGTGATGGTCACGAGACCATTGCCCAGACCACCTGTCGTGGACAGGTGAACGGATGATGAACCTGCCCTCGCGTGCCACGTGCAGTCGGTCGTGACATGCACGGCAGCGCCCGACGGACCACGTGGAACCGACGCGGTCCCAGAGGCGGAGAACGAGACTGACGCCGTGTCGAGGCGATACGTGCAGGACACCGCGTCGGCCGGGGTACTATCGAGTGGTCCGATCGATGGCGGCTGCGCCGCTCCAGAGCGCGGTCTACCGTCGAGATCAAAGCCGCTGAAGAATGGTTGTCCCTGTCGGAGCGTGGCGAGAGCGTAACCGAAGCGACCGCCCGCCGGCACCGTCAGCGCCTGGACAGAAGTGCCGCCCATCGGCGCGACCTGTCGAACCGCCCTCGTCGTGACGTTGAACGCATGGATCGCGGGACCGCTCGGGAGCACAACGTTCGCGAAAGATACTGTCTTTACGAAGGCAGCTTCGGAGGGATTTCGGCCTTCCACGGCCTTGACATCGATCAAATCGTGCTCTGCGGGCACTTCGGACCGAACGCCCAGCGATACCGGATCGATGAGTGCGACCGCGTCGGTCTCCGCACTCGCGGCAGGTGCGAACAGGTTCGCGTAGAGTGTGTCGCCGTCCAGACTCGACCCGAGCGCGCCGGAGTCGCGAGTGAACGCCGTCGACCGTACCGGCGAGAGGGTCTCGGGGTCGAACGCGGTCAGCGTCGAACCGTTCACGAGATCGAGCAACGCGAAGACCGTGTCCGTCGTGCGGCTGTAGGCAAGCCTGCCGGTTCCTTGCGCGAGATCGGATCGAACGGCAACCGCATGCGTCGACGTGTCGAAGGCCTGAATCTGCGGAACCGGCGTTCCCGTTGGCGGAGAAGAGCGCCCCATGATGTAGACGCGTGAATCGTTACCGCGGACGGCAAGCTCACCGAAATCGTTGGCGCCAAGCGCATAGCTGGCAATGGCTGTGTGATGTCGCGCGTCAATGACGGTCATCGACGCCGCTCCTCCCGCCGTCGCGGATCTGCCCGACACATAAAGGTGCGAACCATCGTGCGACAGCGCCATCCCCTCTGGGACTGCGCCGGAAGGCAGCGGGATCGTGACGACCACCTCCCCGGTGGCCGCATCGAAGACGCGAACGTGCGGTGGACACGGCGTGGCATCTGTACAACCCGAGCCGAGGGTTCCGCCACCGACGGCCAGATACACGTAGCCACTCGGTGAAGCTGCTACGTCGCTCGCAGCGACCACTGCGGCGGCGAAGATGAAAGTGGTACCCGCAAGCACGGAGCGTCGCATAGATCGGCACCCTCCGGTGGTGGGTCTGGAAGTTGACCCGCGCGATTCTGCCGGACAGAAGACGGGACGTCAACCTGGCGCGCCATGCGTCGCGCCCTGGATGGCAGGGCGCCCTGCAGGTCGAACGCGCCCTGCGTTCTCCGGCTAATCGGATGCCGAGAACAGGTGCGCGAACATCCGCGGCGACTGGCGGCGTTCGGAGGAATCGAGGACGACGCGGACGGGGACCCGTGTACGGTCCTCGCCCACGATGACGAAGTCATAGGCGCCGGTGTACCCGAGTGTCGGCTGCCAGTACAAGACGCCATTCGCCGTGTCGAACGATGCGCCGACCGGCAGCGCGCGCAGCTCGCTGCCGGCGACGAGATACGCGTCGTAGCGATGGATGCCCGCACGCGCGGCGTCGACAACGATGCGCTCGTCGGGACGCGCGGTCACCAGGCGCGGACCCGCGGTATCGATCGGACCGACGTCGTGGACG
>JABFWM010000047.1 GCA_013362195.1 Acidobacteriota bacterium | reverse complement strand
CAGCAGCAAGCCAATCTCAATAACGCCGCGACCCTCGAGATGGTCACGAAGGCCCTCGAGGAGACCGCCGCGATCGTCGAGGACGAGGTGGAGCTGCTCGAGGAGATCGAGCAGATCGACGTCAGCTCGCTCGAAAAGCAGGGCGGCGAAGCGCCGGTCATCCGGCTCGTGAACCTGATGCTGATGTCGGCGATTCAGAAGGGCGCGAGCGACATCCATATCGAGCCGTACGAGAAAGAGTTCCGCGTCCGCTTCCGCATCGACGGCCTGCTCTACAACGTGATGGCGCCGCCGATGAAGTTCCGCGACGCGATCACGTCGCGCCTCAAGATCATGGCGAAGCTCGACATCGCGGAAAAGCGGCTCCCGCAGGACGGCCGCATCAAGATCCGCTTCGCCGACGGCGACGGCGGCACCAAGGAAATCGACTTCCGCGTCTCGTGTCTGCCGACGCTGTTCGGGGAAAAGATCGTTCTCCGTCTGCTCGACAAAGACAAGCTGATGCTCGACATGACGAAGCTCGGGTTCGAGCCGCAGTCGCTCAGCAAGCTCGAGGCGGCAATCAGCAAGCCCTGGGGCATGGTGCTCGTCACCGGCCCGACGGGCAGCGGCAAGACCAACACGCTCTACTCGTCGATCGCGAAGATCAACACGCCGGAAACGAACATCATGACCGCCGAGGACCCGGTTGAATTCAACCTGGTCGGGGTCAACCAGGTGCAGGTCCGCGAGAACATCGGCCTCAACTTCGCCGCGGCGCTTCGCTCGTTCCTGCGGCAGGACCCGAACATCATCCTGGTCGGCGAAATCCGCGACTTCGAAACGGCGGAAATCGCGGTGAAGGCGTCGCTCACCGGCCACCTGGTGCTCTCGACGCTGCACACCAACGACGCGCCGAGCACGATCAGCCGCTTGATGAACATGGGCATCGAGCCGTTCCTGGTGGCGAGCTCGGTGAACCTGATTTGCGCGCAGCGCCTGGTGCGCCGCGTCTGCACCGGCTGCAAGGAGGATCATCCGCACGCCGCGCAGGCGCTGATCGACGCCGGCTTCACGGCGGACGAGGCCGAGAAGGTGATTCCGAAGAAAGGCGCGGGCTGCGAGCGGTGCAACAACACCGGCTACAAGGGACGCGTCGGCCTCTACGAAGTCATGGAGATCACCGACGAACTCCGCGAGCTGGTGCTCGTCGGCGCCTCCGCGCTCGAACTGCGGCGCAAGGCGGTCGAGGAGGGAATGATCACGCTTCGCCGCAGCGGCCTGATGAAGGTCATGGACGGCGTGACGACGATCGAAGAGGTTGCACGAGAAACGGTGAAGTAACGCTGTCAGCTGTCAGCTCGCAGCTGTCAGCTGAAAACGGCGACCAAGGCGAACAGAGGCTGAGAGCTGAGAGCTGAGAGCTGAGAGCTGAGAGCTGAGAGCTGAGAGCTGAGAGCTGAGAGCTGGCACTTAACGACTGGACACAACGATGGCTACGCTGCCCGAACTGTTAGCAACGCTCGTTCAGAACAACGGGTCGGATCTCCACATCACGACCAACACGCCGCCGCAGGTCCGCATTCACGGTCACCTGCAGCCGCTCGATCTGCCGCCGCTCGACGCCGCCGCCACCAAGGCGCTCGCCTACAGCGTGCTGACCGATCAGCAGAAGAAGCGCTTCGAGGAATGCCAGGAGCTGGACTTCTCGTTCGGCATCCGCGGCATCGCGCGCTTCCGCTGCAACGTGTTCAACCAGCGCGGCGCGGTGGCGGCGGTGTATCGCGTCATCCCCGAGCAGATCAAGGGCTTCAACGAGCTTGGCCTGCCGCAGGTGCTGGCGAACCTGGCCGAGCGCCCGCGCGGCCTGGTGCTGGTCACCGGGCCGACCGGCTCCGGCAAGTCGACGACGCTGGCGGCGATGATCGACAAGATCAACACGGAGCGCCACGAGCACATCCTGACGATCGAGGATCCGATCGAATTCGTCCACCAGCACAAGGGCTGCCTCGTGAACCAGCGCGAGGTGCACCAGGACACGCAGGGCTTCGCCAACGCGCTGCGCGCGGCGCTGCGTGAAGATCCGGACATCGTCCTCATCGGCGAGCTGCGCGATCTCGAGACGATCGAGTCGGCGCTGCGCATCGCGGAAACCGGGCACTTGACGTTCGCGACGCTGCACACGAACTCCGCCGCGCAGACCATCAACCGCATCATCGACGTCTTCCCGGCGCACCAGCAGGGGCAGATCCGCACCCAGCTCTCGCTGGTGCTCGAAGGGATCGTCTGTCAGGCGCTGCTGCCGCGCGCCGACGGGCACGGCCGCGTGGTCGCGCTCGAGATCATGGTGCCGAACCCCGCGATCAGGAACCTGATTCGCGACGACAAGGTGCACCAGATCTACTCGACGATGCAGACCGGGCAGGAGAAGCTCGGCATGCAGACGATGAACCAGTGCCTGGCCACGCTCTATCAGAAGCGCCTGATCACGCTCGAAACGGCGATGGCGGCGTCGTCGCTGAAGGACGAGCTCGACCAGATGATCGCGCGCGGCGCCGGCGTGGTCGCGGGCGCGGGGATGGGCCAGCGGCCGGGTCCGGCGCGGCCGGTGGGACGGTAGCGCGCTGACGCGCGGGCTCAAGGCTCAGGACTGACGGACGGACTAAGGACTGTTTATGCCTACTTTCGCCTATAGCGGACGGACTCGGGCGGGCCAGACGGTTACGGGTGAGCGCGTCGCCGACACGATGGACGCGGCCATTGCCGCGCTGCGCCGCGAGCAGATACAGGTCACGCGGATCGATCCGACGAAGGTCGCCGCGCCGAAAGCCGAAAAGGTGAAGAAGCCGACCGGCAAGGCGGCGCCCTCGAAGAACCTCGCTATCTTCACGCGGCAGTTCTCCGTCATGATCGACGCCGGCCTTCCGCTGGTCCAGTGCCTCGACATCCTGGGCAAGCAGGAACCGCACAAGGGGTTTGCCGAGGCGATCCTGGCCGTGCGGGCCGACGTCGAGTCGGGCGCCGCGCTCGCCGACGCGATGAAGAAGCACCCCAAGTCGTTCGACGCGCTCTACGCCAACATGATCGCGGCGGGCGAGGCGGGCGGTATTCTCGACACGATCCTCAAGCGGCTGGCGGTCTACATCGAGAAGAGCGTCAAACTGAAGGGCCAGGTCAAGTCCGCGATGATTTATCCAATCGCGGTCATCTGCATCGCGACGATCGTCGTCGCGGCGATCCTGTGGAAGGTCATCCCGACCTTCGCGCAGCTGTTCGCGGGCCTGGGCGCCGAGCTGCCGCTCCCGACCCGCGTCGTCATCGCGATGAGCAACGGCCTGCTGTCGTACGGGCCGTTCATCCTCGTCGGCCTCGGCGGGATCGGCTACGCCCTCAAGCAGTATTACGCGACCCCGGCGGGGCGGTACACCATCGACGGGATGACGCTGAAGGCGCCCATCCTCGGCATGATCCTCCGCAAGATCGCGGTCGCCCGGTTCTGCCGGACGCTGTCGACGCTGCTCTCGTCGGGCGTGCCGATCCTGGACGGCCTCGACATCACGGCGCGCACCGCCGGCAACGCGATCATCGAAGAAGCCATCCAGAAGACGCGCGCGAGCATCGAGCGCGGTGAGACCGTCTCGGCGCCGCTGCGCGAGACCAACGTGTTTCCGTCGATGGTCGTGCAGATGATCAACGTCGGCGAGACGACCGGCGCGCTCGACGCGATGCTCGCGAAGATCGCGGACTTCTACGAGGAGGAAGTGGACACGGCGGTCGCCGGCCTGCTGACGCTGATGGAGCCGCTGATGATCGCGGTGCTCGGCGGCGTCGTCGGCGGCATCGTCATCGCGATGTACATGCCGATCTTCGACCTTATCAGCAAGCTGACGTAGTTGAAAAGCTATCAGCTCTCAGCTGTCAGCTCTCAGCCGTCAGCTCTCAGCAATCACACGCTGATGGCTCATAGCTGATAGCTGATAGCTGACGGCTGATAGCTGTTTTTTTATGAACTCCTCGATTCGGCACAAGCTGCTGTGGCTCATCGGCGGGCGCGCCGGTGTGATCACGATGCTGCTCGGGTCCGCGATTCTGATCCAGATCAAG
>JABFWM010000056.1 GCA_013362195.1 Acidobacteriota bacterium | reverse complement strand
CTCATCAGCCGCTTTCAGGCAGGAATTCCGGTGCGGGTGATCATGGACCCGCGCCGCAACAGCGTGTCCGCCGCAAACGCGGCGATGCTGCAGAAGCTGGCGGCGGCCCATATCCCGATGCGCGGCAAGGCCTCCGGCAGCTCGATGCACTGGAAGTTCATGCTCTTCGCCGGACAGGAAATGCTCGAGGTCGGGGCCTCGAACTTCAGCGACTACTATTTGATTCCCGTCCAGAAGTACGTGAACTACATCGACGAAGCCGTCTACTTCACCGACGATCCCGCGCTCGTCGATTCCTTCAAGACCCGCATGGACGACGCGTGGACCAACACGGTGGCGCTGACCAACTATGCGAACGTCACGACGCCGCTGGTGCGCGAGTATCCGACCTTCCCGATCAGTCCGGACCTCCTGTTCGTGCCGTGGGAGAACTTCGCGACGCGGGCGGTGCCGCGCTACGACGCCGAGACGGCGCGCATCGACGTCATCATGTACAAGGTGACCGAGCCAAGCCACGCCGACGCGATGATCCGCGCGGTGAAGCGTGGGGTGCCGGTCCGGTTGATCGTCGAGGGATCCTTCTATCGCAGCAAGAACAACGTCTGGCAGGCCTACCACATCGATCGCATGTACGCGGCCGGCGTCCAGATCCGCCAGCGTGCGCACCAGGGCTTGACGCATCAGAAGACGGCGCTCCTGTACAGCCAGGGCATGACGATCTTCGGTTCTTCGAACTGGACGCTGGAGTCGAACAAGTCGCAGTACGAGCACAATACCTTCTCGAAGCGCGTCTCGATCTTCAACTGGTTCCAGACGAACCTCGATCGCAAGTGGCGGAACGCCACCGGCAACGCCGAAACGAAGTCGTTCGCGCCGCTGCCGCCCGACCCGCCGGTCAACGTCGCGCCCGTGAATCTGGCGACGGCGCAGCCCGTCACCGGCGCGGTGCTGTCGTGGAAGCCGGGACCGTGGGCGCACAAGGCCGACATCTATTTCGGCACGACGTCCGCTGCGCCGCTGCTCGTCGCGAACGTGTCGGTCTCGCCGAACACGACGAAGAAGTACACGCTGCCGACGCTGGCGCCCGGAAAGACCTACTACTGGAAGATTGTCAGCAAGACGATGGCGAACAAGACGGCGACCGGGCCGGTGTGGTCGTTCCGGACGCAGTAGACGCGGGCGTCAGGGCTTCTCTTTCATGGCCTTGACTTCGGCCATCAGCGTGCGCAGCTCGATGCGGAGATCCTCCAGCTGCCGCTGGAGCGCGCGCACGCTGAGTTGATCGGTCTTCCGCCGCCCGCCGCGGGAGACCCGCCGCCGGTCTCTCACCGCGCGGCGATCGCTGTCGTCCATCACGTCATTGTATGACGGGCAGGCGGGGCCCTCACGAACCGGGCCGCGGCTGCGGCACGGGCGCACCGCCGCCGCGTCAGAGGTGACAGAACCGCGCGATCACTTCTTCGACTTCTTCGAGCGCCACCGGCTTTTCGATCACGCCGTGCATCCGCAGTTCGGCGGCGATGTCGCGCGCCTGCGGGTGCGCGGACGTGAGCACCACCGGCACGTCGCACAGCGTCGGATCCGCGCTTTGCAGCAGCCGGAACTCGCGTCCGCCCATCACCGGCATCATGAAGTCGAGCAGGATGAGGCACGGGCGGACGCGGCGCGCGACCTCCAGCCCTTCATTTCCGTTGCGCGCCGTCGCGACCGGTACGTTCATCAGCGACAGCCACGTTTTCAGCATCAGGCGGCTGTCCGGATCATCCTCCACGACCAGCACCGGGCCCGTATCCACGGCCCGCCTCAATGCAAACCAATGTTCCTCAGCAAAGGATCGACGCCGCGCTGCGGCCTGCCGGCGCGTCAAAGTGTGCAGAACACTCGAGGTGCGAAGGCGTCCGCGACTCACTGCGGCGCCGGGACGGGCTGGCACTCGTGGCCGAGCGGGTAGTCGGGGGCGTCGAGAGGGCTCGGCAGCACGGCAAATGGCTTCGACGGATCGAGGACGCCGATGCGCTTGTTGACGAACAGCACCTGAAACACGCCGGCGGGCAGCGGCGCATATTTCACCGGCGAGCACGCGTTGTTGTTGTAGTGCAGGTGCACGAGGTAGAACGTGCGCTTGAGCCGTCGCACCAGCTCGAGAAACCACCGGTTCGTGCCATGAATCTCCATCGCGAGCTGATCGATTCGATTCAACACCTGGTCGGACGTGGCCATCAGCGAGCCCAGCTCCGCGCCTTCGATATCGATCTTCATCACCAGCGTCTTGCCGGCGTCGCCGTTCTTCGCGAGCTGGTGCGTGATGGTATCGAACGTGCGTCCTTCGAGCGTCTGCGGCCGCGGTCCGACGCACTCGTCGTGAAATGCGGAGCGGCCGTTCGCGCAGCCCGCTTCAGGTGGAATGAAACAGTCGTACTGATGCACGATGACGCCATAGCGTTGCGACACCTCGCAGCCCCATGCGTCGCTGGGGCCGATCCCGTACGAGTACGCCGCCTGAACGCGGCCGAGGAGGTTCTCGCACATCAGGTACCCGCCGTCGTTCGGTCCGCCGAAGCGCCGCATCGTGCAGTTCTCGAGAACGACCGGACGCAGTTCCATCAGGAGCTGTTCGCGCACCTGACGTGGCGTGAGCGTCCAATACAGCCGCGGCAGCGCGGCGAGCGACGCGACGAGCACGACGAACACGAGCAGGCCAATCGTGCGAAGCACGCCGCGGAGCGAGCCGATCGATTGCATCACAGGCGCGGGTGATGATGCCGTCCCGGCGGCGCGCCGTCAATCACGGCCGGCGTGGGCGCCGTCGCCTCGCCGATTCATACAATCGCGGCGTGTGCGCGTCGCGGCGGGCGACACCTCGACCGTGCCGGGCGCCTCGCCCGCGGTCGATGTGCGGCGGAGAGTGGCTGACGTGGATCGGTCGGAAGGGGCCCATGGACGAGCTGTATAAGCTGCTGCACGAATTCGAACGCAAGTTGGCGAAGCTGCGACGGGACGGCAGCCTGACGACGAACGCGCCGCAGTTGTTCAAAGAGTTTTCCGCCGAAGTCGAGCGCCGCACCGGTCCGGATCGTCGCGCCGTTCCCCGCGACGGCGAGGACCGCCGCCAGAAGCCGCCGGACCATCAGCCGGGTTGACGCCGACGGACGCCTCATGCGAGCGTAGCGCGCGTGATGCGCGCGTGCCCGCTGCTGCTCCCTGCCGTCCTGTTCCTCGCGTCGCCTTCCGCCGGATCCGAGCCGTTCGCCGTCCACCGGTATGATGGCCCGGTGCGCGAGCAGCCCGCCGAACGGCCACGCGTCACCGCGAAGCCCACCGACGACTTCGACGTGACCGGCTCGGGAGACCATCCCGCCTGGCGCCAGGCGGAGTGGACGACGCTGCGCCGCCGGCAAAGCGATGGTCATCCCTACGACACGCGCTTCAAGGTGCTGTACTCGAAGACCGGACTGTACTTTCTCATCGACGGCACCGACCGCACGCTGACCGCGACGATGAGCGAAGACTTCATGGATCTCTGGAACGAGGACGTCTTCGAGGTCTTCCTCTGGACCGACGAGCGCTATCCGGTGTACTTCGAATACGAAATCTCGCCGCTCAACCGCGAGCTGGCGATCCTGGTGCCGAACTTCGGCGGACGGTTTCTCGGCTGGCGCCCGTGGCACTACGACGGCAACCGGTTGATCAAGAAAGCGACGGCCGTCGTCGGCGGGGCGAAGGAATCCAACGCGTCGATTCAGGGGTGGCGGGCGGAGCTCTTCATCCCCTACGCGGTGCTGCAGCCGCTGCAGAACGTCCCGCCGGCGGCCGGCACGCGCTGGCGCCTGAACGTCTATCGCATGGATTACGACGGCGGCCGCCGCACGCAGTGGGATTGGGCCCCGGTCGGCAACAGCTTCCACGAATTCGAGAAGTTCGGCGACCTGCTGTTCGCCGACAAGTGAGGCCACAGAAAAACGCAGCCCGGGAAAACAGGCCACAGAACAACACAGACAAACACAGAAAGACAAAGAAAGACGAAGACACGGAACACGAAACACGGAAAGGGGACGGAACGGCACGCAAAGCTGAAGCAATGTGAATACGTTGTGACCCGGCC
>JABFWM010000252.1 GCA_013362195.1 Acidobacteriota bacterium | reverse complement strand
AGCTTCGAACCAGCAGACCGGCGCCGACGAGCACGACGATCGCGAGCGCGACCTCCGCCACGACGAGCACGCGGCGTATCCTCCGCGTCGCCGCTCCGCTCGTAACACTTCGGCTACCCTGCTCGCCAGAACGACGCAGATCGCGGCGCAGCGTCGTCACCGCGGGCGCCACTCCCGCCAGGATTCCTGCGACAAGAGAGATGGCCAGGGCCCAGCCGAGGACGAGCGGATCGAGGCCGACTTCATCCAGACGCGGCAGGGTGCGAGGGCCGAAGGCGCGGATCAGCCGGATGCCTCCGGCGGCGAGCAGCGTGCCGATCAGTCCCGAGACCGCAGCGAGCACGACGCTTTCGGTCAGCAGCTGCCGCACGATTCGTCCGGCACTCGCGCCAAGGGCGGTGCGGACGGCCATCTCGCGGACGCGACCGACCGCGCGCGCCAGCGAGAGGCTGGCCACGTTGGCAGCGGCAATCAGGAACACGCAACACACGGCGCCGCCGAGCATCCACAAGGCCAGGCGCGATTCGGCTCCGACCACGCGCAGCCGCAATGGGACGACGGTGATGCCCCGGTTTCTGTCCGCCGCCGGCAGCTGTTCGTTGAGGCGACGGGCGATGGCGCTCATCTCGGCCTGCGCCTGCTCGAGCGTCACGCCGGCGCGAAGCCTGCCGACAACGAACCACGTGTCAGGGCCCCGAACGCTGGGGCGGGTGTTCCAATCCTTCGACAGCGTCTGCGGCTCCCACACGTCTGCGTTGACGGTCGCGATCTCGAAATCGGCAGGGAGGATACCGATGATGTGTGAAGGAAGTCCGTTGAGCACGAGGGTCGCGCCAATGGCATCGCCCGAGCCTGCGAAACGCGATTGCCAGAAGCGGTGGCTGATCAGCACCTGCCGTTGCTGCTGCTCGGCGTCTTCGATCGAGAAGCCGCGTCCCCGCACGGGCTGGACGCCGAGGAGTGCCAGCAGATTGGGCGAGACGCTGGCGCCGACAATCTGTTCCGCCCCGTCTGCGCCCGTCAACGTCGTGGACACCGCGTCGAAGACGGCGATGTCCGCGAAGCTCTGACTGTGCCTGCGCCACTCGTCGACGGTCCACAGCGCCGATCGACCCTCGCGAAGGTTCTGCGTCGGATCCTCGGTCCACAACATCGCCAACTGCTCCGGGGCCCGATAGGGGAGGGGCCGGAGGAGCACGGCATTCAAGACGCTGAACATCGCGGTGCTCGCGCCAATCGCCAGCGCCAGCGTGGCCACCGCCGCCACCGTGAACGCCTGACTGTTGCGGAGCGTGCGGACCGCGTAGCGGAGATCCAAGAAAACCAAGCAGACCGTCCTCTGCGATGCTACCCGTTCTCTGCGTGTTCGTCATTCCAGTGCCCCGTGGAATTCAGGGCGCCGGTGATCTGACGGCCACGGAGAGGGCGCAGAGCGCGGAGAGATCGCGTGAACAGATCTAAGAAAACCAAGCCGACCGTGCTCCGCGTGCTCTCCGGGCTCTCCGTGTTCGTCATTCCACTGCCGCCGGAATGCAAAGGCGCCTGTGATCGCGGACGCGGATCACCTCTCCGCCGCAAGAGGGATCGAGAAGGAGAAGCGGCTCCCCTGTCCGACGGTACTGCGCACGTCGATGCGACCACCATGCCGCTCGACGATCCCGCGCGCGATGTAGAGGCCGAGGCCGACGCCGTTCGGCGAACCGGGACCTGACCAGTACGGATCGAAGAGCCGGGCGAGGAGTTCCGCCTCGATGCCGGGCCCCGTGTCTTCGACCGCGAAGCACACCGCGTCCTCCGTCCGCTCGGAGGCGAGCGTCACCGTGTCGCCGGCGCGGCAGAACTTGAGCGCATTGCCGATCAGGTTTTCGAACACCTGCAGGACGCGCTGACGATCGCATTCGATGAGCAGGCCCTCGGACGGACCACGAAGGACGAGCGCGACCTTCTTCTCGTCCGCGAGAGGCTGGTGGAGATCGAGCGCTTCCCGCAGCACCTCGTCGGCAGGTTCCGGCTTCGTATGGAGGGACAGCCGCCCGGCACTGATGCTCGCCATGTCGAGCAGGTCGGTGATCAGATGTTCCATGCGGACGCACGACCGATGGATGATCTCCAGCTGCCGGCGCCAGCGCTGATCGCCAGACAGCTGGCTCAGAAGCGTCGCGGACGTGAACTGGATCGTGCTGAGCGGGTTGCGCAGATCGTGCGAGACGGCGGCAAGGACGCGCTCGCGCGATTGAACGGCGACGCGCAGCTCCTCCTCCATCTGCTTGCGCTCGGAGATGTCGGTGGCGATGCCGCCGACCATCGGCGGATCGCCGGGCAACGGAAACTTGATCGACAGGAAGGTACGGACCCCCTCCGGCGCCGGCACGAATTCCTCCGCCGTGATGGCGCGGTGCTCACCGGCGACGATCGCATCGTGCGCGTTGTGCTGTGCCGCAACCTCCGCGGGCAGCAGGTCCTCTGACCGCCGTCCGATCACGTGTTCGTAAGGATGACCGAGCGCGTCAGCGAGCCGGTGATTGGCGAGCACGATGCGGCCGGTGTGGTCCTTGACCCAGATCGACGCGGGCGTGTGCTCGAGAATGGACTGCATCTGCTTCTGCACGCGGCGCAGATCCTCCTGCGCCTGCCGCGCGGCGGTCACCTCCGAGACGACGCCGCCCACGCCCACGATCTCGCCCGAGGGAGCGCGGACGGGGAAGAAGGTCGCCAGATACGTCTCGAGCTCTCCTGGCTGGCGCGGCGATGGCCGCGTGAACTCGCTGTTGAACACGATCTGTCCACGCGCCATGACATCGCGGAGCATCGGCTCGAGGACGGGCGCCACGTCAGGAACCATCTCGAGGATCGACCGGCCGATGTGATCGGCGACGGGGCGGCCGTTGACCGCGGCGAGCGCTTCGTTGATGCGCAGGTAGCGAAGGTCTCGATCGAGGAAGGCGAGGCCGATCGGCGAGGCCGCCAGCAGCGATTCGAGCTTGCCGAGGACGCGCTCGCGCTCCGCGGCGATCCGCTCGAACCCCGATCGCAGGGTTTGATCGCATCGCTCCGCCGCGGCCGCCATCAGCGCATCGATCGCGACGTGGATCGCGCGCACGTCCGCGTCATCGCCGCCGTCGGCGGATGAGCGGTCCCGGAGGGCCATGACGCACTCGCGTAAGGCGGAGAGCTCCCGCAACAGCTGCGAGATGTCACACTTCTCTCCGCGCCGTCCCAGCGCATTGCGTGCGATCTCGAACGTCCGGTCGAGCGACGTGCCCCGTGCGAGGTCCCCGGCCAGGGCGGCGATCTGCTCGAGCACCTCGGGAGGCCGCTCCACCAGCGAGTCAGCGGATGGTTCCGACGCTGACGGCATCTGACGGACCGCGGCCCTCCATTCCGACACCAGGCGGTCCTGGTTGTGGGTGAGCCACGACCGGACCCGGACGCACCGTTGCGCTGCTTCGTCTTGGCCCATCGAAGCCAGTCCAGTCCTTGCCCGTACGCCGCCGCACGAACTGTGCAGCTGGAGCGGGCGAGGCGCTGATCGCAGTTTACAGGTGTGTTCTGCCGGGGACCAATCGGCGAGGGCGCCGGCGTTTGGCGGAGAAGAGGAATGGATGACGCGTACCCGCGGGGATGTCAACCATTGGTTGATGCGCGTGCGGCGTCATCGGGGAAACGCGGGCAGGCCGGCCGACAGCGGAGCGTGTCGCTCGCAACGTCCGTCCGGCCGCCCGCAAGGTAGTGCCGCGGTGCGGGTCAGAAGTTAATCGTTCCGTCGAATTTGAGAAAGGTCCCGTTGTTCACTCCGCCCTTCTCGAATGTCGCCGCCAGGTTCCCGCCTCCCACGACGGTGGAGAACCGCCCGGTGCCCGAGGTGATGCGATACGTTCCGTTGTAGTGATACGGAGACTCCGGGCCGCCTTCCTCGCAGAGCCAGCCGACGGTGTTGAACTGAATGATGCTGCCATTGGCGGCGGTGACGGTGTTGGATGTCGTCAACGAGTTGCTGCCATTGGCCGGCAGGCACCTTCCGCCAGACGAGTTGGTCGCACTGGAGCCAAGGGGATTCGAGCCGTCGCTGCCGGTGGTCAGCGTCAGATTGAACGTGCCGCTGCCGAT
>JABFWM010000289.1 GCA_013362195.1 Acidobacteriota bacterium | reverse complement strand
GCAGCCCGGCCGCGCGATCCTCGTCGTACCATGCATACGCCTCCGCGGTGGAGACGCCGAACGGCGGCCGTACGATGACGACGAAGTGCGGCGGCATGTCGACGAGCGGATAGATCTCTTCGCCGCGCCCGAGGCCCAGCGCGGTGCCGCCGGAGAGGAAGAACGGGACGTCGGCGCCAATCGACGCGCCGACCTCGCGCAGCAGTGACAGCGCCGCGCCGCCCCACAGCCGCGCCAGCGCGATCAGCGCCGCGGCCGCGTCGGCGCTGCCGCCGCCGAGTCCCGCTTCGACCGGGATGCGCTTCTCGATCGCAATCGCGGTGTCGCGCACCTCACCAGCGCGTCCGAGCGCCGTCCACAACGCCGCCGCCGCTTTCCAGATCAAGTTGCGTGCATCGAGCGGAACGTTCGGGGCGCGGCACTTGAGCGTGAAGGGACCGGGCACCTCGGCGCACGTCAGCGTGTCGTGCAGCTCGATGGTTTGAAACACAGTGCGCAGCTCGTGGTACCCGTCGGCGCGAACGCCCAGGACGCGGAGATCGAGGTTGACCTTCGCATGGGCGCGGACGGTGATGCGCGGCGGAGGGCTCACGGCTTAGGGCTCACGGCTCAGGCTCATCACGGCTCAGGGCTCAGGGCTCAGGGCTCACGGCTGATAGCTGACAGCTGACAGCTGACAGCTGACACCTGACAGCTGACAGCTGACACCTGACGCCTTACGGCTTCTGCGGCACACCGAGCGGTCCGGCGCGGCGCAACTCCTCGAGCGTCAGCGGGACCGATCCCTGCGGAACCTCCGCTTCGAACACCTTGGCGTCCAGCGGCGTGTTGATTTCGATCTGCGAGAGGCGCAGCGTGAGATCGGCGGCGGCGCGGCCGCTGGTTTCGGACACGAGGCGCACCGTCGAGGGACGGCCGTTCGCGTACTCCGCGTAGGAAACCGTGAGCGCGTCGCGCGCGGCGCCGGCCATCTGCCAGGTGTCGCCAACGCGGCGCAGATAGGCGCGCCCGCTGCCGACAGCGATCGCGGCCAGATCGTCGCCGTGACGCTGCCCGCCGCTCGGCTCATCCCCCGACAGACCGCAGCCGCTGACGGCGCGTCGCAGCATGTCGGGCGTCAATGCGACGCCGGCCAGCGCCTCGACGATCGCAGCGGGCGGCGCGCCGGTCAGCACGCGGTCGTCGCGCGGCAGGATCAGCGTGCCGCTGTCGCCGCTGGCGGTCAGGATGAAGACGGGGCGCCCGAACGGGGCGACGCCTTCGAGGCGAACGCGGGCGGGCGCGGCGAAGCCCGCGTCGACGCGGCCGCGCAGCTTCGTGCGGCCCGCCTTGCCCGAGAGCGCCATCGACGCCGTCAGCGTGTTCACGCGCGCGCAGGAAGCCGTCGCCTGCGCGTAGGCCGATGCAAATTCAGGAAAGGGAAGGCCAGGGCCGGACGGAAACGCCGGAGGCGCGGGCCTGGCACACGCCGCGGCAAGGGCGACGAGGCTCACGAGTGCCCACGCGCCCCGCGGCTGGCGGTTCGACGGCATTACTTCGCGGCTTTGCGCGCCGCGTCGATCTTCTTCTGAATCTTCGCGCGATCGATCGAGTCGCCGTCACCCTCGAGCGCCGCCTTCCATGCGGCAATCGCATCGTTGCGGCGGTTCTGCTTCATCCGCAAATCGCCGAGATGATCCTGGATGACCGAGTTCCTGGGAAGGTCGGATGCGGCTTTCGTCAGCGGCGGGTCCGCGAGATCGAGGCGGCCCTGCTGCACGTAGGCCCAGCCGAGACTGTCGAGATACGACGGGTTGCCGGGTTCCACCTTCAGTGCGCGCTCAATCAGCGTGACCGCTTCATCGAGCTTCCTGCCGCGTTCGGCGAGCATGTAGCCAAGATAGTTCAGCGTGTTTGCATCGAGCGGGTCCCTGGCCAATAGATCGCGGAAGGTCCGCTCCGCCTCCTCCTGGCGCCCGGATCGATCGAGCGCCGCGCCAAGCTGATAGCGGACCGTGGCGTTGTCCGGCGCACGCCGCGCCGCGTCCTTCAGCGCCGCGACTGCGTCATCATTCTTGTGAAGCTGCAGCAGTGCCACGCCTTGCACCCCGAGCAGCAACGCCGCCTGGTTGGCTTGCGCCGCGCCCGCGCCCTTGAGGCGCTCGATCTCCGGCGTGACGAGATCGAGCACCTCCTGATATTTCTCGCGCGCCTGGAGCACCTGCGCCTGGATGTAGAGACCGCGGATGTCGGCGTCGTTCGTCGTGCTCCGCAGCTCACGCGCCGCCGCCTCCGCGGCATCGAGATCGCGCCCGTTGAGCAGCGAGAAGCCGCGCCGCGCGATCAGCTCGGGATTCTTCGGATTGAGCTTCTGCGCCTCCGCCCACTCGTTCGCGGCGTCGCCGAAGCGGCGCTGGCGGTCGTAGAGCTCCGCCAGGCGGGCGCGCGCGCGGAACGAATCCGGGTCGGCGCGCACCACCTCTTTCAGCGTCGCCATGGCCTCCTCGGTGCGGCCCGCGCCCGATTGCGCGTCGGAGAGCAGCATCCAGCCTTCCGTGAAACTCGGCTGCTCGTCGACAATGCGGCGCAGCAGCGGAACGGCGTCGGCCGCGCGATCCTGATCGAGATACAGGCGGGCGAGCGCGAGATCGATCGCCAGGTCGCCGCCGCCGTCGCCGCGCGCGATCTCGAGCGCGGTGGTTGCGCGGCGGCCGTAAGAGGCGGGATCGTCGCCGGGCTCGAGCGCGCGCTTCTGCTCCGCCATCGCGGCCAGCACCGATCCGAGGATCCGATTCGCTTCCCGATTGCGCGCATCGATGCGCAGGGCGTCTTCCGCGGCCCCGACCGCCTCGCGCGCACGGTCCTGCCGCGCGTACAGCGCCGCCAGTTCCGCGCGCAGCTCGGCGCTCTTCGGGTCGGCGCCTATCCCTTTCTTGAGCGCGGCGACGGCGTCGTCGATTTTCCCTTCGCCTTCGTAGTAGCGGCCGAGCAGGAAGTAGTAGCTCGCGTCGGGCGCATCGACGCCGTCCGCCTGACGCACCGGCCTGCCCGCGTCGGGCGGACGCTGTCCGCCCGCGGGCGGCGCCGTCAGGCACAGCAGCAGAACGAGGGGTGTCACCATCTCTCCTGACTATAATAGCCGCAGCGACCGCCGCGGGCCCTGGCCGCTCGCGGGCGCCGCTCATCGAGGCCTCGGGCCTGACGACTCGGGAACGGCTGCGTGACGAGGGACTAAAGGACAAGGACTGATGGCTGTCGATCCGGAGCTGCTCGAAATCCTCGCGTGCCCCAACTGCAAGACCAAAGTGGATCTCGTCAAAGGGGGCACCGCGCTGAAGTGTCCGCAGTGTCGCCGGGTCTATCCGATCAAGGACGACATCCCCGTCATGCTGATCGACGAAGCGACGATCGACAGCTGACGCGGCGCCGGACCGAAGGCCGCATGCCGACTGCCCAGCGGAACTCCGATCCTCGCGGCATGTGGATGCCGGCGGTGGAGCGCGACGCTCTGCCGCGTCAGCAGCCATTCAACGTCCTGTTGCTCAGACTGCGCCTCATCGGTGATGTGGTGTTCACCACCCCGGCAATCCGCGCGGTGCGCCGCGCCTATCCGAATGCGAGGATCTCCTATCTCGTCGAACGCGACGCGGCGCCCGTGGTCATGAACAATCCCCACCTCGACGAGGTGATCGTCGCGCCGCGAACGCGCGGCCTTCGCCGCATGCTCGACGACGTGGCGCTGGGCCGGCGGCTGCGCCGCCGCGGGTTCGACGTCGCCATCGACATGCACGGCGGGCCACGCAGTGCGTGGCTCACCTGGATGAGCGGCGCGCCGGAGCGGATCGGCTACGACATTCTCGGACGCGCGTGGATGTATACGCGCGTGGTGCCCCGCGCGCGCGAGCTCCGGCCGCGTCACTCCGTCGTCAATCAGTGGGATCTCCTGCAGGCGCTCCCCGGGTGGCCGGGCGCCGCCGCGGATCCGGAACGCGACGCCGTCGAGATGCCGCTCGACCGCGCCGCGGAGACCCGGATGCGCGGGCGGCTCGCGCGCGCCGGCGTGCCCGACGCGGCGGACGTCATCGTCGTGCACGTGAGCGCGGGGAACCCCTTCCGCCGCTGGCCCGA
>JABFWM010000199.1 GCA_013362195.1 Acidobacteriota bacterium | reverse complement strand
GTGAACGGCCTGGGCGTGCCGATCGTCGCCATCGATCTCCCGACCGGCGTCTCCGCCGACAGCCACGAGCTCGAAGGGGAAGCCATCGAGGCGTCGATGACGGTGACGCTGGCGGCGCCGAAGATTCCGCTGATTCTTCCACCCGCCGACGTCTACGGCGGCGATCTCGTGATTGCCGATATCGGGATCCCCGCCGGCGTGATCGACGAGCTGGACGGGCCATGGGTCGAACTGCTCACGCGCGAGCGGATGCGCGAGCTCGTGCCGGCGCGCGCCGCCGACACGCACAAGGGCGACTTCGGCCGCGTGCTCGTGATCGCCGGCTCGGTCGGCAGGACCGGGGCCGCGCACCTCACCGCGCTCGGCGCGCTGCGATCCGGCGCGGGGCTGGTGACGATTGCGGCGCCGCGATCGTGCGTGCCGACGATCGCCGCGATGATGCCGGAGTACATGACCGAGCCGCTCGACGAAACCGCGGCCGGCGCGATCGATTTCAGCGCCGTCGATCGCGTCCTCGACATCAAGGCGGACGTGATCGCGATGGGCCCGGGGCTCGGACACGACGCGTCCACCGCCGCGTTCGTCCACGCGATCGTCGAACGCGCCGGCGTGCCGCTCGTGCTCGACGCCGACGCCCTGAACGCGTTCAGCGGCGATCCGGATCGACTGGTGGGACGCGACGGCGTCGACGTGATCATCACGCCGCACCCCGGCGAGATGGCGCGGCTGCTCGGCGTCAGCATCGAGCAGGTGCAGTCGGATCGCCTCGAGCACGCGCGAGAGTTCGCCGCCTCCCCTCGCGGGCACGTCGTCCTCAAGGGACACCGCACGGTCATCGCCGGCCCCGAGTCGCGGACCTTCGTGAACCTGACCGGCAATGCGGGCATGGCGACCGGCGGCTCCGGCGATCTGCTGACCGGGATGGTCGCGGCGTGGTTCGCGCAGATCCTCGATGCGGAAGCCGCGTGCAAGCTCGCCGTCTATCTGCACGGCACCGCCGGCGATCTCGCCGAAGCCGACGAGGGGGAAAGCGCGCTCCTGCCGACCGACATCGCCGCGCACCTCGGCGATGCGGTGCTCGAGCTCACCGCCCGGCGCCGCGTCAAGCGTCCCGCGGAGGCAGGATGAATGCCGATGGAGGGGAGGCCTTCAAGGCCGGCGACCGCGTGACTCCGATCGTGACGTCCACCGAATCGGAAACGGAATCGGCCGGCGAATCGCTCGGCCGCATGCTGCGGGCAGGCGACGTCGTTCTGCTGTCCGGGGATCTCGGCGCCGGCAAGACCGCGTTCGTGCGCGGCCTGGCGCGCGGCGTCGGCGCCAACCCTGACGAGGTGTCCAGCCCCACGTTCACGATCGTGCAGGAATACGCCGGCGCCTCCGCAACGCTCTATCACGTGGACCTGTATCGTCTCGAGCCGCCGGAGATCGACGATCTCGGCCTGGAGGATCTCGTGTCCGCCGACGGCATCGTCGCCATCGAATGGGCGGAGCGCTGGCGCGGCCGCCCGGAAGGCGACGGCGTCATCGAAGTGACGATTGACGATGCCGGCGAGGACCGGCGCCGCCTCGACATCAGGCATCCGCGCGCGGCTTCGGCGTGATCCGGCGGGGGCGCTCTCGACAGCCGGCGCCTGTCCATGGATGATGAACCCGAGACCCGCTTCGTCGTCGGCCGCGATCCACGCATGAGGGTGGTGACGGGGCGCCGGGAGGGCTTGCCGCATGCGCCATAAGACGCTGGCCATGGCGGAATTGCTGGCGGCCATAGCCCAGTGGTGGGTGGCCGCGCCGGGCACGGCGCTGACCGCGGTGGCCGGCCGCAGCGTCGATACGAGCTGGGGACGCGTGGATTCGCAGGACTGGAACGATCAGCGCCGGCGAATGGTCGACGAGCAGCTGAAGGCCCGCGACATCACGGACCCGCGCGTGCTCGGCGCGATGCTCGCGGTGCCGCGCCATCTGTTCATGCCGGAGAGCGGACGCGCCGAAGCCTACGCCGACACGCCCGTGCCAATCGGCCACGGCCAGACGATCTCGCAGCCCTACATCGTCGCCTTCATGACGCAGGCGCTCGACGTGGCGCCCGGGCACCGCGTGCTGGAGATCGGCACGGGATCGGGCTATCAGGCGGCGGTGTTGAGCGTGCTCGCGCGCGACGTGTTCACCATCGAGATTGTGGCGCCGCTGGCCGCGCTTGCGCGCGAGACGCTCGCGTCGCTCGGCTATCGCAACGTGCACGTGCGGACTGGCAACGGCTACCTGGGATGGCCGGAGGAGGCGCCGTTCGATCGGATCATCGTGACGGCGGCGCCCGACCAAGTGCCGCCGGCGCTCGTCGAGCAGTTGAAGATCGGCGGCGTGATGGCGATTCCGATCGGATCTTCTTCGCAGGAGCTGCGCGTTCTGCGACGGACGGCGGACAGGATGGAGGTACTGCGGACGCTGCCGGTGCGGTTCGTTCCAATGACTGGAAAGCCGCGCTAGCGATCCAGTTGTGTGATCCGGCGTGCCGCCGCGTTGCGGCGGCCTGGCGCCGCCCGCCTACTCAACGCGATAGTTCGGCGCTTCTTTCGTGATGATGACGTCGTGCACGTGGCCCTCGCGAAGGCCCGCCGGGCTGACGCGGATCAACTTGGCTTCGCGCTGCAGCGTCGGGACGTCGGGGCAGCCGGTGTAGCCCATCCCGGCGCGCAGGCCGCCCATCAGCTGGTGGATCATCGCGGCGACGCTGCCTTTGTGCGCCACGCGCCCTTCGATCCCTTCCGGCACGAGCTTCTCGCCCGACTCGGGGTTGGCGTCGAGATCGAACTCGTCCTGGAAGTAGCGATCGCGGCTGCCGCGGCGCATCGCGCCGAGCGATCCCATGCCGCGGTATTCCTTGAAGCTGCGTCCCTGGAACAGGATCATCTCGCCGGGACTCTCGTCGGTGCCCGCGAAGAGGCTGCCAATCATGACCGCGCTCGCCCCGACCGCCATCGCCTTCGTGATGTCGCCTGAATAGCGGATCCCTCCGTCGGCGACGATCGGCACCTTGCGCCGCGCCGCGGCGCGCGCGCACTCGGCAATCGCCGTGATCATCGGCACGCCGATGCCCGCGACGACACGCGTCGTGCAGATCGAGCCGGCGCCGATGCCCACTTTCACCGCGTCCACGCCAATCTCGATCAGCGCGTCGGTCGCCTCGGCGGTCGCGACGTTGCCGGCGACCAGATCCACGTCGGGGAACTGGCGGCGGATGCGCCGGACCATCTCGAGGACGCCCTGCGAATGTCCGTGCGCGGTATCGACGACGAGCGCGTCGACGTTCGCGGCCACCAGCGCTTCGGCGCGCGCGAGGGCGTCCTTGCCGACGCCGATGGCGGCGCCCACGCGCAGCCGTCCGAGCGAGTCCTTGCACGCGTTCGGATACTTGATCGCCTTCTGGATGTCCTTGACGGTGATCAGCCCCTTCAGCATGAACCGGTCGTCCACGACCAGGAGCTTCTCGACCTTGTGACGATGCAGGAACTCGCGGGCCTGTTCGAGCGTGGTGCCGACCGGCACCGTGAACAGCGGATCGCGCGTCATGATCTCGGCGATCGGCCGATCGAGGTTCGTCTCGAACCGGAGGTCGCGGTTCGTCAGGATGCCGACCAGCCGGCCTTCCTTGCTGCCGTCCTGGGTGATCGGCACTCCCGAGATCCGGTACTTCTTCATCAGCGCGAGCGCTTCGTGGATCCGGTTGGAGGGGGAGAGCGTGATCGGATTGACGATCATCCCGCTCTCCGACCGCTTGACGCGATCGACCTCGGAGGCCTGCTCCTCGACCGCCAGGTTCTTGTGGATGACGCCGATCCCGCCCTGCTGCGCCATCGCGATCGCGAGCCGCGACTCGGTGACCGTATCCATCGCGGCGCTCGCGAGCGGCACGTTCAGCCGGATGTGGCGCGTGAACTGCGACGAGACGTCGACGGCGCTCGGCAGCACCGTCGAATGCTGCGGCACGAGCAGCACGTCGTCGAAGGTCAGCGCCGTCGTGAGCCCGACGGAAACCTGGTCGGCGTTGAGAACATCAGTGCGCGTGTCCATGCACGTCCCCTGAAACACAAAGAGGCAGCCGTTACCGGCTGCC
>JABFWM010000689.1 GCA_013362195.1 Acidobacteriota bacterium | reverse complement strand
GGCACTGACGGGCGCCGCCGCCGCGGCGGTGCCGACGGCGAGCAGGCGGTGAAGAAATCCGCGCCGGTTGTTCCACATCGCATCCATCACGGCCTCACTTCGCTGGCGTCAGCACCATGTTGCGGAATTCCACCGGCCCGTGGTCGCCCTGCAGCAGCAGCGGACCGGCCTTCCCTTCGTCGCTGTCGAGCGCGGCGCCCGTAATCCCGGGAATCTCGCGATGGCAGATGATGGTCTTGTCGTTGAGCACCACGTCGACCATCCGGCCGACGAGCGTGATGTCGAACGCCTGCCACTCTCCCGCTTTCCTGGCGGCGATCTCGCTGGGCGCAATGAACCCGTAGACCGCCCCGAGGACGCCGGGCCAGGGATCCTCGTCCGGCAGATCGGCGATCTGCACTTCATAGCGGCCGCGCAGATAGACGCCGCTGTTGCTGCCCTGCGGGTAGCGGAATTCGACGTGCAGCTTGAAGTCCTCGAACGTCTGATCGGTGACGAGATTGCCGCCGGACTTCTGGTTCTTCAGCACCCCGCCCGCGACGGTCCATTGGTTCTCGCCGCCGACCGTGTGCCAGCCGGAAAGGCCGCTCGCCTGCAGCAGCCGGATCGGCGTGCCCCACTTCGGTTCGGCGGTGCGCCGGAGCCGCGGAGCGCGGACGCCGTCGAACTTCACCGGCTGCCCCGTCCCGAGCGTCATCGCGCCGCTGAGGCGATCGTTTTCGAGCCGGCCGGACACGACGAGGTCGCCGTCCGCGCGTTCCCACTGCGGCGGAATCGCGAACGTGAAATTGCCGTCGCTGAAGTCCACTTTCGCAATCGGCCTCGCGCTGCCGGAGGTGCCGACGAAATCACCGACCAGTGTTTTCACGCCCGAGTGGCGCACCTCGAGCCAGGCGCTCCGATCGCCCCGGTCGGTGTGCACCGTCAGATCCCAGCGGCCGAGGATCGGCGGCGGCGGCGTCCCTTCCTGCGCCGCAGCCGGCGCCATCGAGAGCAGCATCAGCAAGGTCATGAGCATCGTCGTGTTCCTTTTATCTATCCGTGTCCATCGATGGTGAATTATCCGCGGTCCGCGATGAGATGCCGATCGAACCCGGCCTCGATGAGTTGCTCGTAGGCGCGCCGGACGTCCGGAGGAATCTCCTGCGGTATCTGAAATCCCTTTGCGGGATACACCTGGATCCGTTGCAGGTCCCCGACCATGATGCTGACGACGTCCTCCGGGGTCAGCGTCTCGTGCGAGTAGCGGGCGAGGTACTCGTCCATCGAAAGCTGCGGCGACGTGACGATCACGTCCTTGCCGGGCCACACCTTCTTGAAGGTCGCGTAGCTGCGGCGCTCCATGTACGGTTTCTGCACCACGATGAACGTCTGCGGATCGAGGCCGCGCTCCGCGAGCAGCTGCTTCGTGAACCACACGTTCTCGCCGGTGTTCGTGGAACGGTTCTCGATGAGGATCCGGTCGCGCGGTACGCCGCGGTCGACCGCCAGGGCCGCGAACTGGTTCGCTTCCGGTTCGCTCCAGAAATGCCGGGTGATCGCGCCGAGGCCGCCCGAGAAGATCAGCAGCGGCGCCCAGCCTTGCTGGAACAGTTCGGCGCCGCGCTCCGCGACGATCGTGTCGTGACTGCAGAGTACGAGAATGACGTCGGACTTCGCAAGCGCGTGCCCGAGCCGATGATAGTTCCAGATCGTCTCGACGAGGGTGCGGATGTGGGGATCGGCGAGCGCACCTGCGCCGGCGTCCTGAGGCATCGCCCCGCCGCTCACTCGCGAGGCCCTTCCACGAACGGCTGCACCAGCGCCGTCCACAGCGCGTAGCCCTTCGGCGACAGGTGCAGGCCGTCGGCCACGAACAGATCCTTGCGAGGCTGCTCGTCCCATCCGAGCATCGGCCCGTCGACGTCGATGAAGCCGACGCGATCGTCGCCGGCGCAGTACTCGCGAATGAGCGCGTTGGTCTCTCGCACCCTGGCAATCAGCGCCCAGCGCTGGATGCTCGGCTTGACGCCGATGTACGCGATCCGCGTGGCGGGCAGCGCGGCGCGCACCCTGGCCACGAACGCCTTGAAGTCGTCGGCCACCTGACGCGGCGTCTTGCCGGCCGCCAGGTCGTTGTCGCCGGCGTAGACGACGACCGTGTGCGGCTTGTGGCGCAGCACGAGCCGATCGACGTGATCGACCGAGTCGATCATCTGGGAGCCGCCGAAGCCGCGATTCAGCGCGGCGAGGCCGGGGAACGACGCGTGGAGATCCCACAAGCGGATACTCGAGCTGCCGACGAACACGACGCCGCCGATTGCCGGGTCCGCGCGATCCTGGTTCTCGAACGCCGCCATTTCCTTCGCCCACGGGTCGGCCTGCTGCGCGCGCGCCTGCAGCGCGCCGACGAGGAGGACGGCGATCGCCATGCCGGCCGTGCACGTTGTACGGGTTCGCATGCCCACTCCTTTATGGCGTTGGCGCGACCATGTTCGCGTCCCGGAAGATGACCCAGCGTCCGTCCGGTTCGCGGCGGAGGACCGACAGCGCGGGGCCTGCCCTTCGCACCGGGGCCGCTCCGGCCGGCTGCACGCGTACCTGGATCTGCGTCCAGCAGTACGCCCAGTCGCCGAACACGCGCACCTCCTGCACGTCGGCCTGTCCTTCGACGCGGCTGCCGCCCATGCCGCGGAAGGTCGCGGCAAACGCGGCCCGCCCGCGCATCGGCTCGCCGCCGGCGACGAGGAAGACGACGTCCTCCGCCATCAGTTCGAGCACGCGATCGAGATCGCCGGCCCGGGTGGCGCGCATCCAGGTGTCGACCAGCTCGCGCACCGCCCGTTCGTCGTCGTTCATAGCTGTCGCATCCCGCGCGGATCGTACTGCACGTTTCAGCGTTGCACCAGCCCGGCGATCAACCGGCGGCATGCTTCCGTGCGCTGTTCGAAAGACCCCGAGACCGTGACGTAGCGCCGGCCGGCGCGGTCCAGTTCGGCGCGGATCCGCCGCGTGTGCTCGGCACGCCGCCGCTCGAGCACCCGCGTGCCGTCGCCCACCCATGGGACGTCATGATCGAGCAGGATCATCAGGTCGTAGCGCCGGGCGCGCGCGGCATCGGTCAGCCAGTCCGGACGCGAGCCGATCACGATGTCGCTCCAGGTGGCGGTGATGTGCAGATCGGTGTCGCACAAGAGCACGCGCGTCGCTGCCGCCGCCGCTTCATCCTCCCAGACGGCCTGCCCCCACGCGATCGCTTCGAAGTCGACGCGCACCAGGGCCATCGCGGGACGGCCCTGTTCACAATACACGCGGCCGTACTCGGGCACCGAGATCGTCTCGAACTCGCGCGCGAGCCGGACGCAGATCGTCGACTTGCCCGTCGACTCGGCGCCGAGGAACGCGATACGGCGCACGAACCACGGACGCGCCTGCGGCGCGATGTAGTCCCAGAGCGCCATCGGGTCCTGCAGGATCGCGGACCCGGACACCGGCACGGTGCCACGCGCGCGATCGACGCACACGTGCTCCGCGCCAAGCCGGCGGGCCAGTTCGTCGCCGTATGCTTCCGACGTGAACACGCGATTGACAGAGCCGGCATGTTTGGCGATGAGCGACGTCCAGATCGGCCAGAAATCCGCGCTGTCCTCGGGCGCCTGCGGCACCTGTTCATCGATCCAGCGTACGTCGCAGTCGGGATGCGCTGCGCGCACCCAGCCATAGCGATGGCCGCCTGGAATCGGGTCGTGCTCCCGCGAGCACACCAGCACCGTCAATCGAGACACCTGCGCCCGCGCGCTGCGAATCAGGTGCGCGTGGCCGAGATGGTACGGCAGGAACTTGCCGAGGACGAGACCGCGCGTCACACGCGTTCCCGCGCGACGTCGGCAACGATCTCGTAGGATCGCAGCCGCGCAGCGTGGTGGTAGATGTGCGACACGACGATCAGCTCGTCGGCGCCGGTGCGATCGACGAAGGCCTGCATGCCGCCGCCGATCGTCGCGGCCGACCCGACGAAGGCGATCGACTGTGCCCCGTCGATGCGGTCGACGTCGAATCCCGCCACGTCCTTCTCCCATTCGCGGCTTGGCGGCGGCAGCTGAATCGGCATGCCGAGCCGCAGGCTCGCGAAGGCCTGCCGGCCGGAGGTCGCCAGGAGCCGCGCCGCGTCATCGGTATCGGCGGCAACGACGTTGACGCCGAGGATCACGTACGGCCGTGCGAGCTGCGCGGACGGCTGGAAGCGCGCGCGATAGATCTCGACGGCCTGCGTCATCTGCATGGCCGCGAAATGCGACGCGAACGCGAATGGCACGCCGAGCGCGGCGGCCACCTGGGCGCCGAAGAGGCTGGAGCCGAGGATGTAAATCGGGATCGTGAGGCCCGCGCCCGGCACCGCGCGGACGCGCTGGCCGTTCTCCGGGTGGAGATACGAGAGCAGTTCGAGCACGTCGTGGGGAAAGGCGTCGGGGTCGCTGCCGAGCGTCCGCCGCAGCGCCGCCGCGGTCGTGTGATCCGTTCCGGGCGCGCGTCCCAGACCGAGATCGATCCGTCCCGGAAAGAGCGACTCGAGCGTGCCGAACTGTTCCGCGACGACCAGCGGTGCGTGGTTCGGCAGCATGACGCCGCCCGCGCCCACCCGAATCGTTCGCGTACCGCCGGCGATGTGCGCGATCACCACCGCCGTCGCGGCGCTCGCGATGCCTGGCATATTGTGGTGCTCGGCCACCCAGTACCGCGAATAGCCCCACCGCTCCGCGTGCTGCGCGAGATCGAGCGAGTGCTTCAGCGCCACCGCGGCATCGCTGCCCTGCGTGATTGGCGCGAGATCGAGGACCGAGACGGGGACCACTTCTGTATTGTAGGCCGCACACTTCACGCAATTGCGGCGCCGATGCACTCACGTACACCGCAGAGGGCGGAGAGACCGGAGAGATCGGTCGTAAAGTTGAAGAACAAAAACCTAATTGAGCCGTTCTCCCCGAGCTCTGCGTCCTCTCCGGGTACGTCAGCTCACTGTTGTTGGTAGTTCCCGGATGTGGCCATTTCCGACACGGGTGAACACCGCCACCACTTGAATGGACCACCGCTTGCACAACGATCGCTGAACACGAAAGGAGGCATTGATGGCTAATGAACTGCGCAATAAGCGCGTGGCCGCGCTCGTGGACAATGGATTCGAACAGGTCGAGCTGACCGAGCCGAAGAAGGCGCTCGAAACGGCAGGCGCGACCGTGGATATCGTGTCACCCCAGCCGGACAAGGTGAAGGGCTGGCAGCACACGAAATGGGGTGACGAGTTCGGCGTCGATCGTAAGCTCGACGCCGCGCGTGCGGACGAGTACGACGCGCTGCTGCTGCCCGGCGGCGTGATGAACCCGGATCACCTCCGCATGAATCCGGCGGCCGTGAAGTTCGTGAAAGCGTTCGCGGACGCGGCCAAACCCATCGCGGCCATCTGCCACGGCCCCTGGACGCTGATCGAAGCGGGCGCGGTGCGCGGACGCAAGGTCACGTCGTGGCCCTCGCTCCAGACGGATCTCCGCAACGCCGGCGCGCAGTGGGTCGATCAGGAGTGCGTCACCGACAACGGCCTGGTCACCTCGCGGAAGCCGGACGACATACCGGCATTCAATAAGAAGATGATCGAAGAGTTCGCCGAAGGGCGTCACGGCCAGGCGCGCCAGCGTGACGTGGCGTCCACGACCCGCTGACGCTGCACCGACTACATTGCGGCGCCCGTGAACCGACGTACACGGGGAGAAAGCAGAGCGCGGGGAGAAAAGCCGTTACACAAAACCACAGAACGCGTCCCTCCCCGCGCTCGCCGCGCTTCCCGTGTCCGTCAGTACCCAGGGCGTGATCTCACGCAAACACGCGAGCAAGAGGGATGTCGAGTCCCGGCAGGAGCGGGGTCGTCAGCATGTCGCCCGCTTCGGCCGACAGTTCCATGGGCCGGCCCAGCTCACCATCGCGGCTTCGAAACACGCGCACGATATCCAGCTCCGGGTCGACGACCCAGTATTCGGAGACGCCGGACCGCTCGTACAGGCGGCGCTTGATGGTTTCGTCCCGCTTGCGAGTGGACGGCGACCCGATTTCCACCACCAGCTCGGGCGCTCCCGCGAGATTCTGGGGCGTGCTGATGGAAGCGGCGCGCTCGTTCGACATGTACAGCAGGTCGGGTTCGACAACGTCGACGTTCGTGAAGACGACGTCGAGCGGCGCGTAGTACACCTGCCCGATCGGGTGCGCTTCGAGCCAGTTGCCAATGATCAGGTGCAGCCGTCCAGAGATCTGTTGATGCCGAAGGTCCGGTGACGGCGTCACATAGTGCTCCCCGTCAATCAGCTCGTAGCGATTCCCGTCGTCGGGGAACTGCAGGAAGTCGTCGTAAGTGAGCTTCACGCGGGATTTCACGTCGTCACTCCCGGCCATGGGGCTCATTGTAGCCTCCTGAGCCAGAATCGTGCCTCGTGGGAATTGTGGCCATTTGTCAGGTTTGCTCGCGATGGCCGCCGGGAACCGCGCAGAATCGGCGATCTGACCATTGCATCCGCCTTGCGAATACTGCGCGCGCTGCCGCTCGCAGGTGCCGGGTCTGAAGACCCGGCCTGCGTGATCCGGGGTGATTGCCGCTCGTCGCCGCCCGTTGACGCTCAGGCCTGCGCCCTGACGCATGCGGGGCGCCGAACTAGATCCGCACGAAGATCTTGCGCCGGTACATCCAGTACAAAATCGACCAGAAGACGAGCACCACCGCGGCGCCGCGGAGCACCGGCACGAACGCCGGTCCGAGCCACGAGAACGCGCCGATCCCGACGTGGCGCATCAGCGCCCCCGTCACGAATTCCTCCATCGTCCAGCTCATGACGTAGACGGCGATCGAGTTCGCGCCGATGACGAGCAGCGGGAAGCACCAGCGCCGCCAGCCGCGCACCTCGATGATCCCGTAGAACGCCGCCAGCATGAGGACGACGAGGCCGCCGCTGTAGAGCGTGTACGACGAGGTCCAGATGCGCTTGACGATCGGGCAGATGTGCAGCCACTGCAGCACGAGCCCGGCGAGCACGAGGACGACCCCGGCGGCGACGAGCGCCTTGAATTTGCCGGCCGTCGTGCGCGTGGACTTCAGCCACTCGCCGCTCCACAACCCCAGCATCATCGTCGCGAGCGTGGGGATGAAGCTGAGCGTCGACCAGCCGCCGCTGTTGAAGAGGAAGGGCTGCTCGCGCGGGAACAGGTTGAGGAACCGGACGTCGAACGCCCACGACAGGTTCGAGTTCTTGTTGAAGTGCGAGAGGAACCCGGAATAGAGGTGCGGCCAGTCGGCCGGAACGCCGACTTTCGTGTAGTCGAAATCAGGTCCGGGCGCCGGGTACAGCGCAAACGCGAGCCAGAAGCCGACCAACAGCACGCTGAAGACGAGCACCTGCGTGCGGAGCCGCGCGAACGCGATCAGGAACAGGAACGTGTAGCCGAGTCCGATCTGCGTCAGCGTGTCTTCGAACGTCCAGTAGGTGGTCGGACGCGCGAGCGAGCGCAGGAAGATGCCAAGAAAGATGAGCGCGAGGCTCCGCCATGCGGCGTGCAGCAGCATGCGGCCGAACGTCTGCCCGCGCGCCTGCCGCGAGGCGATCGAGAACGGCAGCGCCGCCCCGACGAGGAACGAGAACGCGGGCTGAATGAGATCGTGGAGCGAGCAGCCCTGCCAGGGCACGTGCGAGGTGTTGTAGGCGACGATCGCCCAGAGGCGGCTGGCCGGAAAGGCCTCGTGCAGCGTCCAGAGGCGCATCGCCTCGGCCAGCATCAGGAACATGACGAACCCGCGGAACGCGTCGATTGACGTGATGCGGGTGATCGGAAGGACGCCGGTATCGCGAGCGGGAGACGGAGCGGTCACGACGCATTCTAGCGTGATGCCTCAGCGGTGGGCCTGAGTTGTTGCGAGCGAGCGGGTCGCAGGTCTGTTCCCGGCTGAAAAATCGCGGGGGCAGCGCAAAAGCGTCGTCCCGGCAGACGGGAGTTGCCCTGCGAGGCAGCGGCGCCGGCGCACGACCTGTTGGACAAATGCCCGAACAGTGGCTCGACCTTTGCAGCCTCGCTCGTGCCGGCGGAGCGGACTGCCTTCGGGAGGGGCCATGACGAGTGCAGAGCGGGCAGCGGCATGTCGCGAACACGTAGTCGGCGCGTTCGATCCGGTGTCGGAGATGCTCGATGCGGGCCGATGCGAGCCGCTCAAAGCGGCCGTGCACGGCGTCCTGTTCGTCACCATGGCTGTCTGCGCGGCATACAACGCCGCGGCGTGGGTCAAGCGACGTCAGGCGCATCTTGCGATCAACGCGGTGATCTATTCCGCGGCCGTGTGCTGGGAACGCTGTCACATCGCCCACCATCTGGCGGCCTGCCCGGCGCCGGAGCCGATGGCGCCGCCGCGGGACGACCTGATCGACGCCGCGTAGCCGCGCAACGACCTCTCACGATGGCGCTATAATCCACGCCTTCGTTCACTCGATGAGAAGGAGAGGTCGACGATGTACGTCCGCATTCCGGTTGCGGTCACCCTGTTCGCGGCGCTGACCGTCGGCGCCGCGGCCCAGACGCCGAAGAAGGCGCCCCCGGCAGCGCCGCCTGCACATCACACCGTCGTAACGGCGGCGGACTTGAAATGGCAGCCGGCGCCGCCGTCGCTGCCCGCCGGCGCCGAAGCTGCCGTCATCTCGGGCGACCCGATGCAGGCCGGTCCTTTCGTCATCCGGCTGAAATTCCCGGACGGCTACACGGTGCCGCCGCACTTTCATCCCACCACCGAGAACGTGACGGTGCTGTCCGGCTCCCTGGCCGTCGGCACGGGCGACACGCTCGACGCCGCCGCCGCCAAAGTGCTCGGGCCGGGGGACATCGTGATGATGCCGAAGGCGATGCACCACTTCGCGATGGCGAAGGCCGCGACCACGATTCAGGTGCACGCCACGGGGCCGTTCGCGATCACCTACATCAACCCGAACGACGACCCGCGCAAGAAGACGACGACCGACGCGAAATGATCGATCCGTCCGGCCCGCGCGGCACGCCGCCCACCGGCGTGCCGCGTCCTCACGGTGACGTGCCCGCCTCCACCCTGCTGTTCCTGTTCGCGCATCCCGACGATGAAAGCTTCAGCGGCGCCGGCACCGCGATGGCGTGCGCCGCCGCCGGGGCGCGCACGGTGCTCGTCACCGCGACGCTCGGCGATCGCGGCAAGACAGGGGATCCGCCCCTGTGCGGTCCCGGAGAACTCGCCGCGTGCCGCGAACGCGAACTCAGGGACGCCGCGGCAATCATCGGCTTCGAGGAGCTGCACGTGCTCGGCTATCGGGATCAGCAGCTCGCCGCGGCGCCGCCCGACGAGATCCGCCGCACGCTCGTGTCGCACATCCGGCGCCTCCGGCCGGCCGTCGTGCTGACGTTCGATCCCAACGGGTTCAACGTCCACCCCGATCACGTCGCGATCAGCCGCTTCGCCAGCGACGCGATCGCCGCGGCCGCAGATCCGCGCTGGTTGTCCGAGACCGGATCCCCGCATGCGGTGGCGCGCCTGCTCTGGACGCCAATCCTCCCGCCGTGGGACGCCGCGGCCATCGATCGCATCGCGGATCAGCCGAGCGCCGATTTCGTCGTCGACGTGTCGCGATGGCGCGATCGGCGCGCCGCCGCGCTCCGTGCGCATCGCACGCAGCATCTGTCGATCGATCGCTGCTTCTTCAGCCGGCCTGACCTCGATCGGATCCTCGCGTTCGAGACGTGGCGGCAGGCGTGGGGCCCGCCGCTCCGCCGCCGGCCGCAGCCCGACGTGCTCGTCGATTTGTGACGCCTCGGGCGCTGCCAGTCCGCGCGCCATACAACTCACCGGCGCGAGTCGACGGCGCCACGAATGCGCCTTGCCGATCTGCCGCTCCGCCACGAGGTACGGTCGTTGCACTTCACGGCACGGGCGCGGCGACGCGGCTCCGGCAATGACTTACGGCAGCGTCGCGGTTCTGGCGTCCAGACGGTCGTGTAGTTCCGTCCGAATGTGTCCGGACGCGTACCTCGTCCGGCATACCGCCGGGCTCCCGCCGTCGAGTGGCCTGGGAGGGTGTTGATCGATGCGGATCGCTGAAGTCGCGCCGCTCTACGAAAGCGTGCCGCCGAAGTTGTACGGCGGGACGGAGCGTGTCGTGGCCTACCTGACCGACGAACTCGTCGCGCAGGGCCACGACGTCACGCTGTTCGCGAGCGGCGATTCCCATACCCCCGCGACGCTCGTCCCGGTGGCGCCGGCGGCGCTGCGGCTCGATCCGTCGTGCCGGGATCAGCTCGCCTGGCACGTGCTGATGACCGAGATGGTCGCGGCGCGGATGTCGGCGTTCGACATCGTGCACTTCCACATCGCGCACGTGCACTTCCCGCTCGTCCGGCGGCTCGGGATGCCGCACGTGACGACGATGCACGGACGGCTGGACATGCCGGAACTCGTGCCCTTCTTCGATGAATTCTCGGACATGCCGGCGATCTCGATCTCGAACGCGCAGCGCGCGCCGCTGCCCGGGATGAACTGGGTGGAGACCATCCACCACGGCCTGCCCGAGGGGCTGCTGCGCTTCCGCCCCGGCCCGAACGACTACCTCGCGTTTCTCGGACGCATCTCGCCGGAGAAGCGCGCCGACCGCGCCATCGCGATTGCGACCGCGCTCGGCTGGCCGCTGAAGATCGCCGCCAAAGTGGATCACGCCGACGTCGATTACTTCGACGACGTGATCCGGCCGCTGCTCGACAATCCGCTCGTGCAGTTCGTCGGCGAGATCGGCGAAGCGGAGAAGAACGACTTTCTCGGACACGCGCGCGCGCTGCTCTTCCCCATCGACTGGCCGGAGCCGTTCGGGCTGGTGATGATCGAAGCGCTGGCGTGCGGCACGCCGGTCGTCGCCTTTCGCGGCGGCTCCGTCGAGGAGATTCTCGAACCGGGCGTGACCGGCTTCATCGTCGATTCCATGGAGGAAGCGATCGAAGCGACCGGCTGCATCGACATGATCGATCGGCGCGCGTGCCGGCGCGCGTTCGAACGGCGGTTCACGGCGCGGCGGATGGCGCACCAGCATCTCGCGACCTACGCGCGCGTCATCGACGAAAAGACGGAAACCACGGCCGCGCTCTGAGCCAACCGACATGCCGGAGATTCTGCAGATCCAGGACGACTTCTCGATTGCCGCCGAGACGCAGCGCGCCGCCGTTCCGACGCGCGTCCTCAAGCACGGCGACACCTTCGCGGTGTTCGATCCGCACGGCGACATCGCGCCGGCCGAGAGCGGTGAGCAGGGCCTCTACTTTCACGGCACCCGGGTTCTGTCGCGGCTCGAGGTGCTGCTGGGCGGGCGGCGGCCGCTCCTACTGAGCTCCACGGTCACCGACGACAACGTCGTCTTCATCGCCGACCTCACCAACGTCGACATCCGCCGCGACACCGCGATCGTGCTGCCGCACGGCGAGCTGCACCTGTTCCGCACGCGGGTGCTCGGCGAGGGCTTCAGCGCCGATCTGCTGCGCCTCTGCAACCACAATCTGCACGCGGTCGAGATCCCGATTTCGCTGACCTTCGATGCGGACTTCGTCGACGTCTTCGAGGTGCGCGGCACCCGGCGCGCACGGCGCGGCGTGCGCATGCCCGACCAGCCGGGCGAGGAGTACGTGCTCACCTACGTCGGGCTCGATCGGATCGAACGGCGGACCCGGCTGCGATTCAGCCGCAGGCCCGATGCACTCGACGTCGGCATCGCCACGTTCCGCTTCCGGCTCGAGCCGCATGCGGCGGAATCGCTCGAAGTGAGCATCGCGTGTGACGAGCAGGCCGGGCGCCGCAGCGTGCCGGGCTACGGGAGCGTCCTCGAAACGGCGCGCGGCAACTTCCGCGATCGGACCGCGCGGGCGTGCTGCGCGCGCTCGTCGAACGAGACGCTCAACCGCTGGCTCAAACGATCAGCGGCGGATCTCGAGATGATGATCACGGATACGCCGCACGGCCTCTATCCCTACGCCGGCATCCCGTGGTTCAGCACGCCGTTCGGGCGTGACGGCCTCATCACCGCGTTCGAGCTGCTGTGGGTGAACCCGGCGATCGCCCGCGGCGTGCTCGCGTTTCTGGCCGCCACGCAGGCGGTGACGCGATCCGACGCGCAGGACGCCGAGCCGGGCAAGATCCTGCACGAGATGCGCGACGGCGAAATGCCGGCGCTCGGCGAAGTCCCGTTCGGCCGCTACTACGGCAGCATCGATTCGACGCCGCTGTTCATCGCGCTGGCCGCGGCGTACCACCGCCGCACCGCCGACCGCGCCTTCATCGACACGCTCTGGCCGCACCTGCGGGCGGCGCTCACGTGGATGGAACGCGACGGCGACGCCGACGGCGACGGCTTCCTCGAATACGCGCGCCACAGCAGCAACGGGCTGGTGCAGCAGGGCTGGAAGGATTCCTACGACTCGGTGTTCCATGCGGATGGGACGCTGGCCGCCGCGCCGATTGCGCTCTGCGAGGTGCAGGGCTACGCCTACGCCGCGTGGCGCGGCGCCGCCGATCTCGCCGAGATGCGCGGCGATCCGCTCGCCGCCGACTGGCACGCCCGCGCCGATCGCCTGCGCGATCGCTTCGAGGAGGCGTTCTGGTGCGAGGATCTCGGCACCTATGCGTTGGCGCTCGACGGACACAAGCGGCCGTGCCGGGTCCGCTCGTCCAATCCGGCGCATTGCCTGTTCACCGGGATCGTCCAGTCGCCGGATCGCGCGCACCGCCTCGCCGCGACGCTGCTGGACGAGACCTCGTTCGCGGGCTGGGGCATCCGGACGATCGCGGCCGGAGAGGCCCGCTACAACCCGATGGCGTACCACAACGGATCGATTTGGCCCCACGACAACGCGATCGCGGCGGCCGGCCTCGCCCGCTACGGCCTCACGGCCGCGGCGACGCGCGTGTTCGAGGCCATGCTCGACGTGAGCCAGGCGATGGACCTGCACCGGCTTCCCGAGCTGCTCTGCGGGTTCCATCGGCGGTCGGACGAACGGCCGACGCAGTATCCGGTCGCGTGCGCGCCGCAGGCATGGGCGGCCGGCGCCGTCTACCTGCTGCTGCAGGCGTCGCTCGGCATGGAGATCGACGCCGTGCGGCGGCGGCTGACGTTCTGCCGCGCGCTGCTGCCGCGCTCGATCGATCGTCTGGTGCTCACGAATCTCACCATCGCCGACGCGCGCGTCGACGTCGCGCTCGAGCGGCACGCCAGCGACGTCGGCGTGAACGTCGTCCGGCGCGAGGGAGAGGTCGAGATCGTCGCGATCAAGTGAGCGTCGAGCGGAGGCTGGCGGACGCGCGCCGCCGCTTCGAACGTTTCCGACCGTGCCTTGACCGAATCAGGCGTCACCGGTGGTCGATCGATTCATCGATCGGCGCACGGTTCGCCGGCACGCAGCGAGAGCATCACGAGCGGACCCTTACCCGACGGCCGGAACGAGTGCGCCGCCCGGCGGGGCACCAGCAGGAACACGCCCGCCGTCAACGGCGCGTCCTGTCCGGCCACGCGCGCCGTGCCCGCACCGGCAATCACGTAGACGAACTCGTCGGCATCGGCGTGGGTGTGTTCCGCCAGCGCGTCGTTGATCTGAATGAGCGTCGAGCTGCCGCCGGCGCTGCACGCGATTGGCAGGACCTTGCCGGACGCGCGTCCGACATAGTTCTTCTCGATGAACGCGGGCAGGTCGAGCGCGACGGGCTTGCCGGGCGGCGCGGCGGGCGGCGGCGCGAGCGGCGACAGTCCCGGCACCGGCCGGATGCGCGGCATCATCGCCACCTTCACGTCGATGGGCTTGCGGCCGCGTCCCACGACGTTCTTCTCGCTCACGTAATAGCCCTCGCGCTCGAACGTGAAGTGATACGTGCCCGTGGGCATGTTCTCGAGCGCGATGCGCCCCGCTTCCGTCGTCGCGCGTCGTGCGACGGGACCGTCGACGCTCACCGCGACGCCGCCGAGGGGGGCGCCTTTCGTATCGGTCACCTGAACGGCGAAGGTGACCGGGCCGGTCGTGGGACGCCGCTGAGCGGTGCGCGCTCCGTGCAGCGTCGATCCGCTCGCGATCAACAGGGTCATCGCCACTGCCGCCGTAATCTGCACCATCCTCTCCTCTCGACGGGCCGCGCGCGTCGCGGCCGATCAATGAATCGTCGCCGCCGCCACCGCGGCGATTCCCGGCCCTGCGGTGGGGAGGCGGACGACGAACACGGCGCCCTGGCCGACGCCGGCGCTCTCCGCCGTAATCGTCCCCTTGTGCGCTTCAATCAGTTCGCGCGCAATCGACAGCCCCAGACCGACGCCGCCGTGGCGGCGCGTCGATCCGAGATCCCCCTGGCGAAACGCTTCGAAGACGTGGGGCAGAAAGGAGGGATCGATGCCTTCGCCGGTGTCGCTGACGCGGACCTCGACCGCGCCGTTCAGATCGCGAACGCCGATGCGGATGCGGCCGCCTTCGGGCGTGAACTTCACGGCGTTGCCGAGCAGGTTGAAGAACACCTGCTCGAGGCGCCGCGCGTCGCCGCGGAGCTTCAGCGGCGGCACCGCGTCGGCGTCCACGTCCAGATGGAGGTTGCCGCCGGCGGCAACCGGCACGATCCCTTCGACGACGCCGCGGAGCAGCGTCCGCAGGTCGAT
>JABFWM010000534.1 GCA_013362195.1 Acidobacteriota bacterium | reverse complement strand
AGCTCGCGCGCGACGATCGCGACGCAGCCGCCAATGGCCAGCAGCAGTCCGGCCCAGAACGCGCCGGCGGGCCGGCGCTAGAAGATCCACCAGCTCGCGAGGCCGACGAAGATCGGCGTGTTGTTGCCGAGCAGCGATGCGATGCCCGCCTGCGTCCGCATCACGGCCGTGTTCCAGAACGCGAGATCGAGGGCGAAGAACGCGCCGCCGGCAACGGCCAGCAGCGCGTCGCGCGGCTCGTCGCTGCGCGCGCCCCCACGCGCGAGGCGCCAGGGAATCAGCACGGCCGCGGCGATGAGCACCCGATAGAAACCGGACGCGGCACCGGGCACGCCGGCCCACCGCACGAGGATCGCCGACCAGGCAATCCCTGCCACGGTCAGCGCGAGGGCGAGATACGCGCGCCAGGCGGCGCTACGTCGGTGCACAGGTGCGGACGTTCGACGAGGCGGCGCCGCTACAGGTACCGATCGCGCAGGACGCGGACATGGTGGGCGACATGGCCGGCGGTGATGTAGGCGAGCGCGCGGACGCTGAACGGGTTCCCGCTCGCGATGCCGCGCCGCAGCCAGGCGTCGGCGGGCAGGTTCCTGTAGAACGACAGCGAGGCGGCGCGGACGGTCCGAAACTCGTCGACGTGGCTCTGCCAGGGACGGTCGTCCGCCGCAGCCCCGGTGGCCGCGACCGTCTGATCGAAGCTGGGCAGCGGCGCCTCGAGGCCGCGCGCAAACCAGAAGGCGCGGAAGACGAAGAGGCGCTCGGTGTCGTTGATGTGCGCGAGCACCTCTTTGATCGACCACTTGCCGGCGGCGTAGCGGAACGCGGCCCGCTCGTCCGAAACCGACTCGAACAACGAGCGGACGTCCGGCTCCTGCCCTTCGAGCGTCGTCAGGATGTCGCCGGCCGGGACCTGATTGATATAGGTGAAGTAATACTCGGCCGCCTCGGTGCGATCAGGCGGCGTTGTCGTGATCGTCGTCGTCATGGCGTGCTGCTCTCAATTGGGGATCCGTGCGCTGACGTACACGGAGCGATCGCACAAATCGGAGAGGTCGGCCGTGAGATGACGGAGTACGCCTCTCACTTCCCGGGCGTCGCGGCGTCACTGCCGCGAGTCCCCGGCTTCTCGTGGACGAGCCGGGCGCGGAGCACGTTCACCGCGTCCTGGCCGAGGAACGGCTTGCGCAGGACGGGGATGTCGTAGCGATCGCAGATCGACGCTTCGTCGCTCGAGAGCTCCATGCCGGTCATCAGGATGATCTGCATGCGCGGGTGATGGCTGCGGAGCTCCAGCGCGAGCGACACGCCGTCGCCGTCGGGCAGCATCACGTCGAGGAGGGCCGCGTCGGGCGCGCGCGACGCGACGATCTCGCGCGCCTTCGCCGCGGTGAGCGCGCGGACCGGCGTCATCTCCGCGGCGTCGAGCACCGTCTCGAGCCAGCCGAGGAGATCGACGTTGTCGTCGAGTGCGAGCACGACCGGCGCCTGCCGGGTCGGCTGCGGCATGCGTGTCGCCGGCTCGTCCAGCGGCGTGATCGCGAGCGTCTCGTCGTTCGCATCGGCAACCACGCGCGTGCCGGGAGCGATGCTGCCCGATGCGACCAGCGCCGCGAGCGGCTGCGTCAGCAGGCGGTGGATCGTCCGCTTCAGTTCGCGCGCCCCGTACTCCGGACTCGATCCGCGCTGCAGCAGCAGCTGCCGCGCAGCGGGCGTCACGTCGATTTCGAACGATCGATCCCCGAGCCGGCCGTAGACGTGCCGCTGCAGTTCCTCGATGTGGTGATCGAGGATCTTCGCGAGCGATTCGGTATCGAGCGGCTGGTAGGTGATCACCACGTCGATGCGGTTCACGAACTCCGGCGAGAACCGCTTGCGCACCGCCGCAAGCCCGATGCTCTCGAGCTTCCCGGCAATCTGCGCCGGCGTGCGATGATCGGTGGGCGCGAAGCCGAAGTCCGGCTTCACTTCCTTCATCATCTCGCGGGCGCCGAGATTGCTGGTCAGGAAGATGAAAGTGCGCTCGAAGTTGACCACGCTGTTGTCGCCGAGGTTCAGCGTGCCGCGGTCCAGCATCCCGAGCAGCAGCACCGTCAAGGATGGCGCCGCCTTCTCGATCTCGTCGAAGAGGACGAGCGACAGATCGCAATTGGACGAGGTGACCGCCGCGAGGCGCTCCTGCGTCAGCATCGGCGTTGTCTCGCGGTGCCCGAGGTAGCCCGGCGGGGCGCCAATCAGCTTGGCGACTTCGTGGTCGGACTGGAACTCGCCGCAATCGATCTTGAGCACCGCTTTCGGCGATCCGTGCAGCACTTCCGCGAGCGCCTCGACGGTGCGGGTCTTCCCCGTCCCGGTCGGACCGAGCAACAGGAAGATCCCCGCCGGCCGATCGGGCGGTGCAAGAGCGGCCTGATACATCTGCAGATAGGGAACGATGTACTGCATGGCGGCCGGTTGCCCGACGACCTTGCGCGCGAGCAGTTCAACGAGCGCTTCGTTCGGCTCGGCGGTTTGCCCGTCCGGGTGTTCGGCCATGGATAGTTGGTCCCCGACGAATTATATCGTTCAGCCTCCGCGGCCGTGCCGGGCGCCCTTCCCACGGCGGAGGACGGTCAGCCGGCGCGAAGCGGCGCCCGGCTCGACTCTGGATTGTCGTTTTGGGAAGGCCGGACGATCCTATCACCTCAGGACGCGGTTGACGACCCGCCCACGAGCCGCTCGATCTGATCGATGTCGAGCGGTTTGACGACGTGGTGGTCGAAACCGGCGGCGAGGCCGCGCGCGCGATCTTCGGCGCGTCCGTAGCCGGTCGTCGCGATGATCATCAGCTGTGCCAGGTCGGGCGAGGCGCGGAACTGACGCACCACCTCGTAGCCGTCCATCCCCGGCAGCCCGACGTCGAGGAGCACCACGTCGGGGTGGAACTCGCGCGCGGCGGCGAGGGCGAGGTGGCCGGTATGGATGATGCGGACGATGTGTCCGCTCATCTCGAGCAGGAGCCCGAGCGCTTCCGCGGCATCTTCGTTGTCGTCGACGACGAGGTATCGCCGTGACGGTGTCTGCTGCTCCACGCGCACTGCCTCCGCAAGATCTGTCGCCGCCGCCTCCACGAGCGGAAGCTGCACGACGAACTCGCTGCCGAGCCCGGGTCCGTCGCTGTGGGCCGTCACGGTGCCTCCGTGCATCCGCGTCAGGCGATCCACGAGCGTCAGGCCGATTCCGAGACCGCCCTCCGCGCGGTCCAGCGACGTGTCCGCCTGAACGAACAGATCGAAGATCCGCGGCAGGACGTCGGCCGCGATCCCGATCCCGTTGTCCCGCACCACGATTCGCGCGACGGACCCACGCGCCTCGAGCGCCACCTCGACGATGCCGTGCGGTTCCGTGTACTTCGCGGCATTGCTGAGGAGGTTTTCCAGCACCTGCGCGAGCCGCACCGGGTCGCCGCTCACACGGACCGGACGCGGCGGCAGCGTCGCCACCACGCGCTGTTTCCGGGCGTCGGTCGTCGGGCGCATCGCCTCGACCAGGTGCGAGACGATCGCGACGAGATCCACGGGCGCCCGCTGCAGCGAGATCTTCCCTTGCGTCACCCGTGAGACGTCGAGGAGATCGTCGACGATCCGGGTCATCCGACGGACCTGACGCGACATCATCTGGAGCGGCCGCGTGGCCTCAGGGCCGGCGGTGCGCTCGAGCGCGGTGATCGAATACTGGATCGGCGCGAGCGGGTTGCGCAGTTCGTGCGCGAGCATGCCGAGGAACTCGTCCTTCTGCCGATCCGCGGCGACCAGCGCGTCCTCTTTCTGGCGCCGCTCGGTGATGTCGATGCACGCCCCGGTCATGTACGACGGCCGGCCGTCATCGCCGAGATAGGTACGGCCGTGGTCGGAGAGCCAGTGCTCCGTGCCGTCGGGCCAGACGACGCGGAACTCTTCATCGAAGTTGCCGCCGGCCGTGGCGCATTGCTCGCACGCGGCGCGGACCCGCGCGCGATCGTCCGCGTGCACCAGCTCGATGAACTCGGACATCGAGCGCGGCGTCGCGCCGGACGGCAGGCCGAAGAGGCGATCGAGGTACGTGTCGCCATCGAGCGCGTTCGTGCGGATGTCCCACCGGAACGTGCCCGTCC
>JABFWM010000414.1 GCA_013362195.1 Acidobacteriota bacterium | reverse complement strand
AGCAGAACGGTGACAGTCATACTTCCCCTCAGCTCGACAGGCGTGGCGCCAGAAACCGTGACAGTCACACTTCCAGAACTGTGACTGTCACCGTTCTGAAGCGCGCACCTGTTCGGTTACGGGATTAACTGTGACTGTCACCGTTCTGACCCAGGCGACCAGCAGGGCCACGCCGCAGACCATCAGGCCGGTCGACAAACCCCACCACAGCCCGACGACGCCGAGGCCGCCGACGAAACATAACGTGTAGCCCAGCGGCAGCCCCAGACACCAGTGGCCCGCCAGGTTCCAGAACATGGCCGTCCGCGTGTCGGCCACGCCGCGCAAGACGCCAGTGGTCACGCCCTGCAACCCGTCGAACAACTGAAACACCGCCGCCACGAACAGCAGCCCGACCCCCGTATCGATGACGGCGCGGTCGTCGGTAAACGCGCCAATCAGCGCGCGCGGCGCGACGAGAAACACCACGGCCGCGCCCGCCATGAACCCCACGCCCATCGCAATCGCCGTCCACCCCGCGCTCCGGACGCCCGCTCGATCCCCGCGGCCCACCGCGTGGCCGACGCGCACCGCCGCCGCGGACGCGAGGCCGTACGGCACCATGAACGTGAACGCCGCCAGGTTGAGCGCGATCTGATGCGCCGCGAGCGCCTGCGCCGAAATCCGCCCGGCGAACGCCGTCGCCGCCGCGAACACGCCCACTTCGAGCACCGCCTGCCCCGCGGCCGGCAGCCCGAGCGCGAACAGCCGACGGAACCGCGCCGCGCTGAACGCCAGCGGCGTCGCTGACAGCCGCGGGAACATGCTCGCCTCCCGCTGGACGACGGCGCCGAACAGGAACGCCGCCATGAACCATCGCGACAGCAGCGTCGCGTACGCCGCGCCCGCAACCCCCAGCGCCGGCGCACCGAAGCGGCCGAAGATCAGGATCCAGTTGACGATCGCGTTGACCAGGTTCGCGAGGATCAGCGCGATCATCACCGGCCTGACATGGCCGAGCGCCTGCAGGTATCGCCTGAACGCGACGTAGAGCAGCAGCGGCGGAAGCGACCACGCGACGATCTCGAGATAAGACCGCGTGAGCGGCAGCACCGTCGGCGGCAGCCTGACACCCGTGAGCAGCGCCGAAATGCCCAGCGTCACGCCGACGAGCGGCAACGTCACGATCGCACTGAGCCAGAGACCGTCGACGAGCCATCGATGGCACTCCGCCAATTGACGCGCGCCGTACGCCTGCGCGACGAGCGGATCGAGGCCGAGCAGCAGCCCCATCGCGAACACGCCGACCGCGACGAACACGATGCTGCCCAGGCCGACCGCGCCGATCGCATCCGCGCCGAGCCGGCCGACCATCAACGTGTCGACGATCCCCATCGACACCCATCCGAGCTCCGCGAGCACCACCGGCGCGGCAAGCGCAAGCATCGGACCGAGTTCGCGCCGGATCATCCGGGTATTCTATGTGCCATGGGACACTGGTCGCGTCCGCCGCGGTCGATCGTCGTGCTGGCCCTCGTGGTCGCGGCCAGCGCGTCGGCGGCACGCACGCAGCTGCCCGAGACGTTGTCGCTCCTGGGCAAGCCGCTCGTGCCGCCGCCGCTCCCGGCGGAGCGGCGCCGCGCGCTCGAGGCGGATCTCGCGACCGCTCGTGCCGCGTACGAGAACGATCCGGGCAGTACCGACGCCGCGATCTGGCTCGGCCGCCGCACCGCGTACCTCGGACGGTTCGGCGAAGCGATTGAGATCTACACGCGGGCGATCGAGGGGCATCCCGACGATCCGCGGCTCTATCGGCACCGCGGCCACCGCTACATCACGCTGCGCAAGTTCGATCTCGCGATCAAGGACTTTCGGAAGGCGGTCGATCTGATCGCCGGCAAGCCGGACGAAGTGGAGCCGGACGGACAGCCCAACGCGAAGAACATCCCCACCAGCACGCTGCACTCGAACATCTACTACCATCTCGGGCTCGCGCAGTATCTCAAGGCGGACTTTGCCGCCGCGCGCGACGCCTATCGTCTCTGTCTCGGCGTGTCGAAGAACGCCGACATGCTCTCGGCGACCACGCATTGGCTGTACATGACGCTGCAGCGGATGGGACTGAAGGACGAAGCGCGGAACGTGCTCGAGCCGATCACCCCCGGCCTGGACGTGATTGAGAACCAGGCGTATTACCGCCTGCTGCTGTTCTACAAAGGCAGCAGATCGCAGCCGTCGCTGAAGAGCGAAGCCGCCGTCGACGCGGTGACGATTGGCTACGCGCTCGCGAACCGCACGCTCTCCGACGGCGGCACCGCGGACGCGGTGAAGCAGATGAAATCGCTGCTGGACAAGTACGGGGATCAGTGGCCGGCGTTCGCCTACATCGCGGCCGAAGCCGATGTCGCCCGCCTCGACAAACCGCGTCGTCCTCCCAGAGGCGACTAACGCGGGCCGCCGTTCACGCCCTCACAGCCCGGCGCGGCGCGGCGCGCGCGCGTCGAGTTTTCCACCGCCTTCTCGACCACGCGCCGCAGTTCCTTGATCGGCTCGGGATTGTCGTCGACCTGCAGGCGCAGCACGGTGTCGTTGTGCAGCCAGACGCCGCAATCCTTCTTGACGATCAGCAGCGCCGCCGATTGCTGACCGCGCGTATCGCCGCCTCCTGCCTGTCCGCCTTCGAGGGCCGCGACCAGCCGCAGCGACAGCGGCCCTTCTGTCTCTTCGAAGTTCTTCACCATGTTCGCCACGACGGCTTCGCCCGCCAGGATGTTGCCTTGGGCCGTGCAGAACTTTCCGCTCCTGTGCCCCGCCCACTTCGTCGCCTCGGGACCCGTGTAGGCGGCGTAGCGCCCCTTCGCATCCATCACCGCGAACTGCCGACCGGCTTTCGGCCACGGCTGGCCGCGATAGCCGGGATCCGGATCGCTGTCGATGAGCGCCTTGACGATGGCGTCGGGCGTCATCCCCGCGCGGAGCAGCGCCAGCGCTTTCGGCCCGTAACTCACGTCGACGATGGCCTGCGTCGCGACGATGCCGGTGTCCGCTTCGCCCCAGAGCACGCCGTTGCCGACCGAGAACACGCGCGACTGCACGGCCGCGCCGAGCTCGCCCGTGGACGGGTCGTAGCCGAGAATCGAGAACGTGCCGGTGCCGAGCGGATCCGGATCCTGGCCGCTGACGACGCTCGAGGCCGGACCGCGCAGGAAGGTGAGGAGAAGGGCGGCGACTAGCGCCAGGGCACGAGCTTTTCGATCCACTGAATCCTCATCAGGTCGTTGTAGATCACCGTGACCATCAGCATGAGGAGGAGCACGAAGCCGGCCAGCAGCATCTTCTCCTTCACGCGCATGCTGAAATCGCGGCGCGCGAGCCCTTCGAGCGCGAGGATGAAGATGTGCCCGCCGTCGAGCACCGGGATCGGCATGAGGTTGAGCAGCCCCAGGTTCAGGCTGATCATCGCCATCAACGTGAAGAGCGGGATCCACCCCGCCTGCGCGGCGCTGCCGGAGAGATCGGCGATCGCCACGGGACCCATCAACTGCTTGACGGACGTTTCGCGCGTGAAGAGGCCGCCGAGCGTCTGAACGATCAGCTTGGTCCACTCCCAGTTCTTCACGACGCTCAGTTTGACCGCCTCGATCGGCCCCGGCTCGACGGTCTCCATTTCGAAGACGGTGATCTGCGCGCCGATCATCACCTTGTCGCCAATCGGGCGGGGCGTCACGGTAATCGCCTTCGTCTCGCCGTTACGCGTGACCGTGAGCGGCAGCGGCTGCTGCGAGTGCGACTTGATCGACGCGAGAAGATGCTCGTAGCTGATGTTGTTCTCGCCGCCGGCGGCCATCACGACGTCGCCGGCTTTCACGCCCGCTTCTTCGGCTGGCTGTCCGGGACTGACCGCGGCGACCTGCGGATGGACGACGGGCTGGACGCCGATGTCCCCCATTTCGAACTTGCCCTGGGCGGCGGGAACGAGGATGACGCTGGCCGGCTTGCCGTCGCGCACGTATCCGATCGCGACCTGCCGCTTCGCCTTCGACACGATCGCCATCGAGAACTGTTCCCAGTTGTCGACGACCTTGTCGTCGACGGTGACGATGCGATCACCGGGCTTGAGCCCCGCGCGTTCGGCGACGGAATTGGAGACGAAGGTGCCGATGACGACCGGCTGCTGCTCGTAGGCGGGCACCTGCGCGCCGCGATAGAGGACGGCGGCCATGACGACCAGCGCGAGCACGATGTTCATCACCGGCCCCATCACCAGCACCTGGAACCGCTGCCACTTGCCTTTCGAGAGGAACTCGTCGGGGGCGCCGGTCCGCTGGTCTTCAGGGTTCTCGCCGGCCATCTTCACGTAGCCGCCCAGCGGGATGGCGCTGACGCAGTACTCGGTGTCGCCGCGCCGGAAGGCGAGCAGCTTGGGACCGAATCCCAGCGAAAACGTCAGCACGCGGACGCCAATCCGCCGGGCCATCATGAAATGGCCCAGCTCATGGACGAAGATCAGCACGCCAAGGACGAACAGGAATGCGAGGAAACTGGTCACACGTCCACCCTGGAACAGGTCAAGGGATCGATTGTACCCCACGCGCCGCGTTGGCCGCGAACGACCGGGCCCAGGCCTCGACGCGGCGGACCGCGGTCAGCTCATCGATCGGCTCCATCGCCGGATCGTACGCGTCCATCGTCTGCTCGATGATCGAGGCGATGGCCGGAAACGCCAGCTGGTTCCGCAAAAACGCTGCCACGGCGATCTCGTTCGCCGCGTTGAGCACGATCGGGAGGCCGGCGGGGCCGGCCAGCGCACGAAAGGCGAGATCCAGGCATCGAAACGCCCTGGTGTCCGGGGGTTCGAACTCGAGACGTCCGGCGCGGGCGAGATCCAGCGGCGGCAGGGCCGCCGTCCACCGTTCGGGATAGGAGAACGCGTACTGAATGGGCAGTTGCATATCCGTCACGCCGAGCTGCGCGATTACGGATCCGTCAATGAACTCGACCATCGAGTGGACAATGGATTGCGGGTGGACGAGGACGTCGATCTGCGACGGGCCAACGTCGAACAGCCATCGCGCCTCGATCACCTCGAGGCCCTTGTTCATCAGCGTCGCCGAATCGACCGTGATCTTCGGGCCCATGCGCCACGTCGGATGGCGGAGCGCGTCTTCGGCCGTCACGTTCTGCAGCTCGCCAGAGGATAGACGGCGGAACGGCCCGCCCGACGCCGTCAGGATCAGCCGCCGCACGTCACGCGTGTCGCGCCCGTGGAGGCATTGATGGATGGCGTTGTGCTCGCTGTCGACCGGCAGCACGGCGACGCCCGCCCGCTTCGCGGCGGCCATGACGATGGCGCCCGCCATCACCAGGATCTCTTTGTTCGCGAGCGCGATGGTCTTGCCGGCGTCGATCGCCGCGAGCACCGCGTCGAGGGCGGCCGTGCCTGAGGACGCGAACAGGACGATGTCGGCGTCGGGATGCGTCGCGACGTCGACGAGCGCCCCGGGTCCGTGCTCGGTCGCAAGCGAGACCCGCGTCGGCCGATACTTCTCCACCTGCTCCTGCAGCCGCGCGGCGTTGCCGCCCGCGGCGAGGCCGACCACGCGCAGACGATCGGCGTGCGCGTCCACGACGGCCAGGGCGCTCTGGCCGATAGAGCCGGTCGATCCGAGGATCGCAATCGACTTCACGCGAGATACCTGACGAAGACGTAATACACCGGCGCTGCGAACAGCCAGCTGTCGATGCGATCCAGGACGCCGCCGTGGCCGGGAATCAGCTGCGAGGCATCCTTCACGCCGGCGCTGCGCTTGAGCAGCGACTCGAACAGATCACCGACAATCCCCAGCGCCGCGATCGTGGCCCCTAAGAGCGCGAGCACCGCGACGGCCGTCGATGGAAAGACCCAGCGTCCGCCGACGACCAGCGCCATCGTGCCGAACACCATCCCGCCGATCGCTCCTTCGAGGGTCTTCTTCGGACTGATCGCCGGAGCGAGCGGACGGCGGCCAAGCGCGCGGCCGGTGTAGTACTGCGCCGAATCGCTCACGACGATCACGGCCATCAGCAGCAGGACGGCCTCGCGCCCCCCCATCGACTCGCTGCGCACATTCGCGAGCGCGCCGAGCGGCAGGCCGATGTAGATCGGCGCGAACACGGTCGCGGCGGCGTCAGCCAGGGCACTCGCCGCCGGGCGGCCGGACGCGACCGAGAGGGCGCCCACCACGATCAGCGCCGACATGAGCACGAGGTGGGCCAGATCGGGCAGGACGGCGCCGTCGCCTTGCGGCGTCGTCATGTCGGACAGCTGACCGCCGAGCCAGACGCTATACGCGACCAGGATGACCGCGGTGCCGCCGATCGGCCGCGACACCGCGATGCCCATCGCCGCCGCGATGCCGCAGTACTCGAGGAACGCGAGAAACGCAGCGATGGCGGCCAGCACGAACGTCGCGCCGCTCGGCAGGCACCAGATCGTGCCGACGACGACAGGAATGAGGACCAGCGCGGAGAGAACGCGCGTCATCGACCCGCCACGGCGGGATGCTTGATGCCGCCGTAGCGGCGCTCGCGCTTCTGATACGCGAGAATCGCCTCGAGGAGGTGCCGCTTGCGGAAGTCAGGCCAGAGCGTGTCGGTGACCCAGATCTCCGCGTACGCGATCTGCCAGAGCAGGAAGTTGCTGACGCGCATCTCGCCGCTCGTCCGGATGAGCAGGTCGGGATCCGGCTGGCCCGCCGTGTAGAGGAACTGCGAGAAGCGCTGCTCGTCGAGCGACTCGGCGTCGGCGCCTTCCGCGATCAGCTTCTTCGCCGCTTCCACGATCTCGGCGCGGCCGCCGTAGTTGAGCGCGATGTTGAACAGCATGCCGGCGTTGGCCGCGGTCTTCGCCTCGGCGTCGGCCAGCTCGCGCCGGACGTCGCCGGCGAGTTCTTCCTGGCGCCCGATCACGTGAAAGCGGATGTCGTTGCGCAGCAGCGTGTTGAGTTCGGACCGGAGATAGCGCTTCAGCAGCCCCATCAGCGTGGAGACTTCCGTTGCCGGCCGCTTCCAGTTCTCGACCGAGAACGCGTAGAGCGTCAACACCTGGATGCCGAGCCGCGCCGACCCTTCGACGACCTCGCGCACCGACTCGATGCCGGCGCGATGCCCTTCGACGCGCGGCAGGTGCCGCTGCGCCGCCCAGCGGCCGTTGCCGTCCATGATCACCGCCACGTGTGCGGGCAGACGATCGAAATCGATCTGACGGGCGAGCGCCTCCTCGGCTGAGCCCGATGGCAGGACGGCGAGAATCTGGTCGAGGGACATGCGGGACGAAAGAGCGATGATAGTCCGCGTCGCTATAAGTTGCAAAGTTAACGGCGTCCGACCTCGATCCGTATGGCCGCGGGCCGCGCGGTCTCGACATCCCGCGCCACGAGTTCCGCGAAGGCCAGGCCGCGGCGCGGCCACGGCCACGCAATCGCCTCGGTCTCCCGCTCGAGGCGCACCGAGCGAACCGTGACGCCGTCCGCCCGCACGTCCACCTGCACGGGATGCGGCGGCGACATCGGATCGAGCCGCATCGACGCGGTGCCGTTGAACGCCGGCACGTTCAGTGCCCCGCGGCCGCGAATCACACCGGCGCGGCGATCGAGCACCGATGGCCATTCGACGCCGTAGTCGGGCCAGCTGCGAACGCTCCGCGGCAGTTGCGGCACGACGATCAGCGCCGCCCCCGCGGCGCACAGCACACTCGCGGCGACGAGCGTCAGCGGCCGGCGCTTCCAGGCGCCGGCGAGCACGACGGCGCCAATCACCAGCAGCATCGGCTCGAACGGCGCGCGCAGCCGCGCCCCTCCGAACCCGCTTAGCCCGGCGATCGCGACGTTCACGGCGGCCCAGCACAGGAGGACGAGCGCAAGCCGGACGTTGCGGCACAGCACCGCACCCGGCCAGACCAGGACGGTCGCCGCGAGCAGCAGCAGGTCAGTGCCGATGTGCACCAGCACCTTCCACACAAGGGCCGTCGCCTCATTGCCGGCCACGACATAGATCTGCAGCAGCCGTCCGCCGTTCACGTAGAACAGCGTGCGAATGCGCTCGCCGACGCTCCGCGCGAAGCCGGGCGGATCGGCCGCGATCAGGTTCCACAGCGCACCCGCGGTGTTCGAGAGTCCGGGCGCCTGCGATCCCGCGTCTTCGGACTCGACGCGAAATCCCGTGTGGCTGTCGACGATCGTCAGCTGTCCCAGCTCACGCGAGAGGGCGATGCAGTACGGCACGACGACGAGCGCGAAGCCGGCGAGACAGGCGGCCGACTGGCGCAGCGCCGCACGCCGATCCGGCGCCACGACAACATGAAGCGCGAGGAACGGCGCGACGAAGAACAGTGGCATCGACCGCGTCAGCGCGGCAAGCCCGAGCGCGACGCCGGCCGCCGCAAACGCGGCTGGACCGGCGTTGCGCACGAGCGCGCGCGCGTAGAGCACGAACGCCGCGAGCACGAGCGGGATGTACAGCGATTCCTGCGACGTCGACCACACATTGAAGATGTTGGGGAAGGACGCCGCGTACGCCGCGCTCGCCCAGAGCCCGGCCGCCGGGGAGTGCAGATACCGGCCGAGCGCGAACACCAGCACGATCGCCATCGTCGACAGGACGATCTGCGCGAGTTGCGCGGTCAGCGGCATTCCGGGAAAGAGCGCGATGAACGACAGGAAGATGGAATACAGCGCCGGGAGCGCGTAGACGCGGCCGGCGGCGTCGTACTTGGCGACGTCGAACGACCAGTGCCAGCCGTCGGGGCGCACGAGCAGCAGCGCGTTGTGCAGGTAGCCGTCGGGATCCGCCCAGGTGAATCCCGGCGTGCGCACCGCGATCAGCAGATACACGACCCGAAGGACGAAGCCGGCGGCCACGATCGCCGCCAGCGCCGCACGCACGCGGGGGCTGAGCGGGACGACGGCGCCCGCATGTCGATCGGCGGTCTTCATCGATTGATAAAGTATACGGGCGGTGGACAGTTCGAAGAGTGCACGCGTCCGTGCGGCGTTGCCGATGATCGCCGCCCTGCTGATCACCGCGTACGGCGCCGTCCTGCGGCTCGACGTGCTCAACGTCCGCTACGGCCCGATCGATCATCCCGCCTGGGCCCGGCTCCTGACCCGCGCGGCTACGCCGCTGGCGCAGCACCTCAAGCCGGCCGAATACGTCTGGTGGCCCGAGCCGAACCCCTACGTGGGAGGCGATCCCTTCGGCTACATCCGCTTCGCACGCGAGATGCGATCGTTCTACCAGGCGCACGTCCGCGAGCCGGTGTTCCTCGCCGTGACGCGCGGGTGGCTGTGGCTCCTCGACTGGCAGGACGTCGGGATCAGCTTCGCGTCGGCGTCGATGTCGACGCTCGCCATCTTCGCGACGTTCCTGCTCGGCCGCGCCGCGTTCTCCACGCCGATCGGCCTGCTCGCGGCGCTCTGTCTCGCCATCGAATTCGACGCGATCGGCTGGGCGCCCGACGGCTGGCGCGACGACACGTTCACCTGCATGCTCGTGCTGACGACGTGGGCGATCGTGCGGCTGCGTCAGAAGTCCACGGCGGGTCGCGCTGTCGCCGCCGGCGTGCTCGGCGCGCTGGCGTGCCTGACGCGCATCACCTCGGTCTCGTGGCTGGCGCCCGCGTTGCTCATGACCTACGTCGACGGCGAGCGCGCCGATCGCCGCCGCCGCGGCGGTCTCGTCGCGATCGCCGCGCTGATCGCCGCGGGCCTCGTCGCCCCGTATATCGTCAACTGCTGGCGGCAGCTGGGCGATCCGCTGATCGCGATCAACGCGCACACGGTGTACTACCGCGCGGGAGAAGGCGCCTCGCACGACGCGCCGATGAGCGCCTTGTCGTACGTGCGCCGCAAGATTGCCGATCGGCCGGTGCGGCAGCTCGATACCGCGATCACCGGCATCTTCGTGTGGCCGATGCGCAACAAATGGGCGAGCTACAACGTGTGGCTGCCGTATGCGGGACGCGCGCTGCAGTGGCTCGCGATCGCCGGGCTGCTGCTGTTCGCCGTCAAGAGAAACGGCCGGCTGCTGCTCGTCGTGATGGTGACCTCGCTCGTACCCTACGCGTTCACGTGGAACATCGCGGGCGGGAGCGAGTGGCGCTTCGTGATGCACGTCTACCCGATCTACCTGATCGCATCGTGGTACGCCGTCGCGTGGCTGGTGCGCACGGCGCTTGCGTTCCGCGCGCGCGAGCGATGGCGCGCGGCGCTGCAGCCGCAGCCGATTGCGACCGCCGTCGCCGTCACCCTCGCCATCCTCTTGTGCATCGTCGCCTATCGGTACCTGCCGTATGCGGCGGACGCTGAAACGCTGCGTCGCGGAGAGCCGGTGACCATCGAGACCGGCGATCGCGATGGCGTCTTCTATTCACGCGGCGGGTTCTCCGCGCCGCGCACCGACGGGGCGGTGACCGCGCGCATGGTGGTCGGGACGCGAGCCACGATTGAGCTGCCGCTGGGCGAGCCGCGCGCGTATCGGTTGACGGTGCGCCTCGATCCGGTGACGCCCGCGTCGCCACGCGATCTGACGCTGCTGTTGAACGGTCGGCTGCTGCGGCGGTTTGGACTGACATGGGACGCGCAGCGCGTCGGGTCGTACACGATTGACGTGGATGCCGACGCCGTGCGGCCCGGCCGCGCCGTCCTGCAGCTCGTCGCCGACGCCGCGGTGCCGGCCCGCGCCGCCGGTCCGACTTACGCATGGCTGCCGCCCGACACGCCCGTCTCGCTGCGGGTCTGGTACGTGCGGATTCATCCGCTGTAATTTGGCGGGTCTAAAGACCCGCCCTGCGTGGAACGTGGCGTCCACCCGTGGGGATCGCTCGCGTCCACCCGTGTGCGATCGCTCTCGTGACTGGTGCAGGCCGGGTCTTCAGACCCGGCCTCACGCGACGTTCAGTACTCGACGCGCACGAGAAACAGCCCGCACGCGGGCGCGGTGCGGCCGGCTTCCGATCGCTCGCGCGCCGCGAGCAGGCGCGGGATGTCATCGGCGGGACGCCGGCCGAGGCCGATCTCGACGAGCGTGCCGGTGACGGCGCGCACCATGTGCCGCAGGAAGCCGTCGCCCGACATTTCGAACGACAGCAGCCGTCCGCCCGGCGCGGGCCGCGCGTCGATCCATCGCGCCGAGGTGACGGTGCGCACCGTGGTGTGCACGGTGCTGCCGGTCCCCTGGAAGGCGGCGAAGTCGTGCGCGCCGACGAGCGCGTCCGCGGCGCGCTGCATCACCTCGACCGCGAGCGGCTGCGGCACGTGCCACGCGTAGTGGCGAATGAACGGCGGAATCGCGGCGCCGTTCCAGAGGCGATACTCGTAGGTTTTCGCGCGGGCGCTGAAGCGCGCGTGGAAGTCGTCGGCGACGGTGGCGACCGCGACCACGCGGACGGCGGGCGGCAGGTTGGCATTCAGCGCACGCGCCAGCGTGTCATCGTCCAGTGGCGAATTCAGTCGGGCGCTCGCGACCTGTCCCTCCGCATGGACGCCGGCGTCGGTGCGTCCCGCGCCATGCAGCGTGACGGCGCCGCCTTCAATCTTCGACAGCGCGTCCTCGATCACGCCCTGGACGGAGACACCGCTGTCCTGCCGCTGCCAGCCGACGAATTCCGTGCCGTCGTATTGAAGGAGGAGCCGAATCGTCCGCACGGGCGTGTCACCGTACAGAAAAGGAGCGGTCCCGGGTTTCGTACGGCATGCGGACTGTCCTCCGTCCTGGCGTGTTCAGGCGCGGGAGCCGGGCTTGGTGACCGGAACGCCCCTGGCGCACAGCGGACACGCATCCGGCTGATAGCTGGGCACCTCCAGTCGTACCAGCGCCTGGAGCGGCACATCGAGCTGCGACCCGCCCCCGCCGCGATCGACAATGGCCGCCGCACCGACGACGCTCGCGGCCGCGCCTTTCGCGACCGCCATCGTCTCGCGCGTCGACCCGCCCGTGGTGATCACGTCCTCGACGACGAGGACGCGGTCGTCGGGCGCGATGGTGAACCCGCGCCGCAGCACGAGCGCGCCGTCCTGCCGCTCCGCGAACTGCGCGCGGACGTTGAGCGCGCGGCCGACCTCCTGGCCGATCACGATACCGCCCAGCGCCGGCGAGAGCACCACGGTCGGCTGCAGATGCCGGGTGCGTTCCGCGAGCGCGGCGCCGAGCTGCCCGGCGAGCTCCGGATACTGCAGCACGAGCGCGCTCTGCAGGTAGCGATCGCTGTGCAGCCCAGACGAGAGGCGGAAATGCCCCTCGAGCAGCGCACCGGACCGGCGGAAATGATCGAGGACTTCTGCTTCCGTCATCAGTTCGTGCTCCGCGCGGCCTTGCCGTTCCGCAGGTTCTCTTCGAACAGCCTCAGGATCCGCTTGTATTCGTCAGCCCAGCTCGTCTCGCGCTCGAACCCGTGGTTCTCGACGGGGTACGGCGCGAGCTCCCAGTTCTCCTTGCGCAGCTCGATCAGCCGCTGCGCGAGGCGGACCGAGTCCTGGAACAGCACGTTGGTGTCGACCATGCCGTGGCAGATGAGCAGCGCGCCCTTCAGGCCGTCCGCGAAGTAGATCGGCGAGCTGCGGCGGTAGGCCTCCGCATCCTGCTGCGGAATGTTGAGGATGTTCGACGTGTAGCCATGGTTGTAGTGCGCCCAGTCGGTCACCGGCCGCAGCGCCGCGCCCGCCGCGAACACGTCCGGCGTCGTGAACATCGCCATCAGGGTGATGAACCCGCCGTAGCTGCCGCCGTACACGCCGATGCGCCTGGGATTGACCTGCTCCTTCGCGGCGAGGTACCTGGCGCCGTCGACGACGTCCTCGAGATCCTTGCCGCCCATGTGCCGGTAGATCGCGGTGCGCCAGTTCCGCCCGTAGCCGGAGCTCGCGCGGTAGTCCACGTCGAGCACGACGTAGCCGCGCGACGCGAGCAGGTTGTGGAACATGTATTCGCGGAAGTAGCTCGCCCAGTACTTGTGCGCGTTCTGCGCGTAGCCCGCGCCGTGGACGAACACCACGCCGGGGCGCGCGGGATCGCGGCGCGCGCCGATCATCTCCGGCGTGAAGAGCCGTGCATACACGTCCACGCCGTCGCGCGCCTTGAACGTGATGACCTTCGGGTCGATCCAGGTGAACGCGCGCCACTCCGCGGTCGGCGTCGTCGTCACCTGACGCGTCGGCGCGCGCGGCGCGTTCGGCATCACGAACACCTCGGGCGGCCTGTTGCTGTACGAGTGCACGAACCCGATCGTCGAGCCATCCGGCGACACCTCCGCGAGGTTCGCGCCGGTCATCGACGTGAGCTTGGTGCGCGGCCCGCCCTCGACCGGCACCGAGTACAGGTGCCGCTCGCCCGGGTGTTCTTCGTTGCTGGTGATGTAGAACGTCTGTTCGTCGTGCGCCAGGTCGGCGTTCGTGATCTCCCACGCCCCCGACGTCAGCTGCTTCGCCCTCGCCGAGGGCTCGCTCACGTCCAGCGTGTAGAGATGCATCCACCCGTCACGTTCCGAGAGGAACCAGATGCGCCGGTTGTCCGGCAGGAACGACACGCCCGCGGACCCGAACCCCGCGCCGGCTTCGCGGATCCACGCGTCGTCGTGCAGCGTGTCGAGGACCCGCGTTTGCCCCGATTCGGGATCGACCGCGACGTACCAACGGTCCTTGTTGTCCGCGGAACGCGCTCCGGCAACGGCATATCGGCCATCGTCGGACACTTCGGGCATCGACCAGCGAATCTCGCGATCGGCGCGGCGGCCCGGCCTGGGCGTCTGTGGCGAGCCGGCGTCGGCGGGCGCGGGCGGCGGACCTGGCGGGGCCGCCGCTTTCTCGCTGTCGTCGACCGGCGGCGCGAAGCTGCCGTCGGCCCACACGGATTTACCCGTCTTCAGATTCAGCACCGCGAGCAGCCGCCGGTCCTGCGTGTCGCCGACGGCGGTGCGGCCGGGAATGTCCTCGGTGTAGCCGGTCTCGTTGACGTAGTTGGGGACGATGACGGTGCGCGCGCCGGCGGGACGTTCGGAGACGAGCATGAACACGTGCGTGTCGTCGGCCGACAGCATCAGATCCGCCGCCGACTGGCGCTCCTGCAGCTCGAACGCCGGCAGCTTGTCCTGCTTCTCTTTGTCGTCCGACTTCTTCTTCTTTTCCTTCTGCTCGCGTACCGCGTCGAGGAGCTTCTCTTCCTCGTCGCGAATGAACTTCTGACTGTCGGTCAGGCGCGGATCCGGCTTTTTTGGCGCGACGTCGGTCAGCTGCTCGACGATCGCCGCACCGGATCCGTCCGCCGGCACGATGAACAGGTTGCCGTCCCGGACGTAAGTGATGGCGCGGTCGCGCCGCGCCCAGCGCGGATTGCTTTCATTCGCCGCGGTGCGCGTGATCTGCCGGCGCGTCCCGTTCGCCTCGAGCAGGACGATGTCCCCCTTGTCGGCGAAGACGACCCGCCGGTGCGCCGTGTCCCAGCGGCCGGTTGCGGGCGGCGCCAGCGTCTTCTGCTCGTCGGTGAGCCTGGCCGGCAACCCGCCGTCGCGTGCAACGACATACGTGGACGCCTCGTCTTCACCGGGCTTGCGCCACTCGAAATAGAGCTTCTGTGAGTCGGCGGACCAGCGCAGGCCCTCGGGCGGATAGCCGACGAGCGCGGGGCCGCGCATGATGCTGTCGACCGTCAGCGCGAACCGAACGTCTTTTGATGAGGGCGCCTGTGCCAGCAGCGCCGGCGCGGCAAGTGCGGCCAGGGCCGCGATCGCGGACTTCCGAAGGGATCTGTGCATCATGGTTGAGGTCAGCGGCAGAACGGATCTTGCTCACGACCCGTCTAAC
>JABFWM010000631.1 GCA_013362195.1 Acidobacteriota bacterium | reverse complement strand
GGGTCCGCGAGTCTCGGCCGGCGCGGCGGCGAATCTCCCAAGGTATGTAGCCCGGTTACCCTCCAATGCTTGAGCGGTCATGGAAGTTGGGAACTCGCCTACATACCCCCGGCTCGGCCGCGCCCGCCGGGCCCCCCACGCGAATCTGCTCAAGCATGCTGCCAGTGCGCTCAAGCAGCGTCGGTAACAGTGCGGCCGTGTTCGAAAACATGACTCGGCCGCCGGCGGAAGGCGCCAAGAGGCGAGACTTTCACGACCAGTCGCGGTCCCTCGACGCGAACGGGAGCGATCGCAAGTGCGCGCCGGCATGGAGTTATGCGCGCGCCATCCGACTGGCACGCGCGTTGACATAGGACGGACCGAACGCGGCCGCACCCTGTAAGAAATGCACAGGGCGCGGTCGCGGCTGCGGGATTGAGAGGCTGCCCAAAAAAGACCAGCGGGAGGAGCAATGCGGTCCGAGAGCGGTGCGAATGGTGCGTTACGGAAGACGTTGGCCGTGTGGTCGTGGAGCGCCGCGGTTGCGACGGCAGCGCTTGTGGGAGCCACGACCCCTGCAGTGGCGCAGACAGCCATCGGTTCCAGTCAGCCTGTCACCCCGCCGAACCAGGATTTCGGCACGACCCAGGTGCTGTCATGGGACCTGCCCGAGCAGGGTGACACGCGCCCCGGTGCGATGATCGCCGACACGAGTGGCGATGGCAGCCGGCTGTGGTTCGTGACACGCGCGATCGTGCCGCGCGTGTACCGGATGGACTTCCGCGGCGGGAAGAGGAACGCCGCGGCGCAGTGGCAATCGTGGGATCTCGATCCGAGCGGCGGGCCGACGGCAGGGTTGCGGAGGATCAAGCCGTCGAAGGACGCGGTTCGGCGCTTTGTGTTCGTGCGCACCACGTTAGACATCCAGCGCATCGATACCAGCGCATGTGCGGCTGCGCCCGCCACTCCGCCCACGAACTGCCGCGTCAAGTGGAACCACGAACTGGCGACCAGCACGGATGCGCCGCCCGACGTCATTTCGCCGAACAGCGATTCCGACCTTTCGGTCGACGACATGAATTTCGTCTACGGCGCATTCGCGTCCTTCGACGCGACCACCGCGGCGGACCGAAGCTTCATCGAACGGCTCGACACCAATATCACCGACCCCAACACCACGACCCCTAACGCCGTCCGGTGGTACGTGGGCGGGAGTGCCGGTGAATGTCCGAGCGCCGTCAACAGCGCGCCGTGCCTGTCCGGCGTCGCCGTGCATCCCCGTAATCGTCGCTTCGTCTACTACTCGGAGCCGGCGGGCGGGCCCGATGGGCAGGGCGCGATCGGCGAGCTCGATACCGTCAACAACACCGTGAGACGGTGGACGTTTGCGGCGCTCAACGCGCAGCTCCAGGGCGCCGACGCCGTGCGCGAACCTCGCCACCTGTTGTTCGATGACGACGAGACGATCTGGATCGTCACCGGCAGCCATCACATCGTCAGTCTGGACGTCAAGAAGAACCGGATGACGAAGCACATGCTGCCGCCCTCGGTCGTTCCAGACTTGTTTGCCGTGTCGCCCGACTCCGGCATCGTCGGCTACACGAATACCGGCCCGTTCGGGTTCACCGGTGACGCGCCCGACGCCACGCCGTCCAACATCGCAGGGATCCTGATGCCGGCCAGGAATTTCGTTCCGGTTCCGCCGGTTGCGTGCGATCCCACGGGCGCCGACCCGTCGCGGCCCTGCCCACGACGCGCGAACTTCCTGATTCCGCCGCAGCCGCAGGAGGCCATCCGCACGAGCGGCACGCAGCCCGCGGCGCCCGCGACGATCAGGACGCGCCGCACCGCGAACGGCGACGGCGTGTTCAACGAGGCGCTCACCGACAGCCTCGGGCACGACTCGTTCAGCCCGCTCGGCGTCTTCGCCGACAAGAGTGGTCCGGTGGGGACGGTGTTCTACGCGGTCGGGGACAACGCACGGGGGATCGTGAACCGGATCGAACGTGCCCGGCTCCGCCGCGAGAATTTCCGGGCCCGCATCGAGCGTGACGACGACGACATCGACGACGACGGAAAGCGCGCCGATGTCGACGATGACGTCGACGGCGATGGCATCCCGAACGCGATGGACGCCGACAACGACAACGACGGCGACCCTGACATCACCGACCCTGACGACGACAACGACGGCATCGAGGACGATTTCGACACGAAGGACAAAAAGGAAACGAAGCAGAGCAGCCAGCAGGCCGTGCCGCCCGCCCAGTACGCGGAGGACACGTTCACGCTGAATCCCGGCACGCTGCTGGTCGTGGCGTCCGCGACGTCGACCGATGTGCTCGCGCCCGTCTCGGTCGAGATCGTCGATGAAGCGGGTCAGATCGTCGCAAGTTCCCTGGCGAGTCCTGGTGCTGCCGTGGTGACGCTGATACCGCCCGCCAACGGCGGTATCTACACGCTGCGGGTGAAGAACCAGAGCGTCGGGCTCGCAACGGTCTCAACGAAGATCCTCACCCGCGAACTCTGGCCAGTGCTCCCGCTCGTGGGTGGCGTGTAACGGCTTCAGTTCGGCTCCCGCGCTAGTGGGCTGTCCGCTAGCGGTGGAGGGTGGGAGGTCGATAGCGGAGCGAACAACCCGGAATCGGCTGCGAGGGTTCCGGGATCGCGCATCCAATGTCGACCTTCCATCCTCCGCTTCTCTCAGTTCCTCGTAATGGTGACCTTCCCGTCGTCCAGGGTGCTCGCGCGGAAGTAGTAATTCCCCACGCTCATCCCGATCGTCGTCGTCTGTGACGCCGCGGTTCCGAGATTGACCACCCAGGTGAACGAGGCCGTTCCGTCCGCCTGCACCGGCACCGTCGCGATCGTCAGTCCGGTCGTGCGGTTCACGAACGCGACCGTCGCCTTCGTGAGATCGCCAGGCATCGTGTCGACATCGGCAACGCGCGCCTTCAAGAGGACCGACACCGCGCCGCACGAGGTGGACGTGCACGTGAGCGCCGTATCGCCGATGTAGGCGACGCTGGCATCCTCGGTCCGGATCACCATCGACCCGTTACGATTGGCGACCGTATAGTTCGGGCTGACGCTATTGAAGACGACGCCAATCGTCTTCGCGCCCGGCCGCATTTGACCGACCGGCGCGGCGCCTCCCGCCGGCTCGAGAAGCGCGCCCGTGTATTTCGCGCGGAGAACGCCAGCCACAGGATCCGGCACCAGATCGGCCGTTCCGACGATCTGGGTTCCCACCTTGAACGACGCCGTCCGCGCGGGCACCGTATTGCCAAGCGTTCCGGGCGACAGCGTGGCTTCGAAGGTGACGACGTCGCTGTACTGCGAGGTGGCCGGCGAGACCGTGAGCGTCGACGTCGTCGCCGCGGCAGTTACCGCCTTCGTCAGCGTCGCGCTGCTGGTCAGGAACATCGGCGTCGGGCGATAGGTGGCGGTGATCGTCCGCGCCGTGCCTGCGCCGATCGCGGTCGTGGTCAGCGACGCGCTTCCGGCCGTCAGCGCCACCGTCCCGAGCAGCGCCCCATTGTCCAGGAAGTCGACGGACCCGGTCGGCGTTCCGCCGCCGGCGCTCGTCACCGTCGCGTTCAACACCACCGCCTGGCCGTAGGTCGTCGGGCTCACCGTCGGCGACGTGAGGGCGGTGGCCGTCGTGAACGGCAGGATGATCGTGAACACCTGCGCGGCGCTGGTGTCGATGCCGCCGTTGGCCGTGCCGCCGTTGTCGTGCAGCCGCACGGTGACGGTCGCGATGCCGCCGCCGGCGGTTGCCGGCGTGTACGTCAGCGTGCCGTTCGGCGCAATCGCGGGCGCCACCGCGAACAGTGCGGGGTTGTCCGTCGTGACGAGGAAGTCGAGCAGTTGGCTGGCCTCGTTCGCGGGACCCGCCGTCAGGTTCGTGGCCCACCCGGGTAGCGATTGCGCGGCTGCGCCGGCGGGCGTGATCTGATCCGCCCCCTTCGTGAACCGCGGCGCGTCGTTGACGGCGTTCACGGTCACCGTGACGGTAGCGGTCGCCGACCCGCCATGTCCGTCGACGACGGTGTAGGTGAAGGTGTCGGTGCCGAAGAAGTCCGCGGCCGGTGTGTAGGTCACCGAAAGAGCGTCGGCCGTGACGGCGGCCGACCCATGCGCCGCGGCGCTGATCGTCGCGACCCGGAGCGCGGACACGCCGTCGTCAGCGTCGGTGTC
>JABFWM010000530.1 GCA_013362195.1 Acidobacteriota bacterium | reverse complement strand
GCGTGCTGCACGCATGGGAACAGTGGGATGCCGCGCACGCGGCGAACCGGCGCGCGCAGTCGCTCGCGCCGCGCGCGTTCGACTGGCCGTACCTCGACGCCGTGGTCCTGCAGCGCCTGGTGCGGCACGCCGAGGCGGCGTCCCAGCTCGAGGCCGCCGTTGCCATCAGGCCCGACTACCTTCCGGCCCGCGTCAGGCTCGCCGAGGCGTGGCTGGACGCCGGTGATCTCGAACGCAGCAAGCGGCTCTTCACCGCGCTGACCGATCCGGACTCCGCTCCCGCCACGGCATTCGGGCTGGGCCGAATCGCCGCCGCGCAAGGGGATCACAAGAGCGCCGTCGAGGACTTTCAGCGCGCGATTGCACTGTATCCCGAATACGGCGCGGCGCATTACGCGCTCGCCCTCTCGTATCGCGCGTTGGGCCGCCGCGATGAAGCGCGGGCGGCGCTGGAGCAGCACGCGAAGTTCGGGGCACGGTGGCCGGCGGTCGCCGATCCGGTCCTGGCCTCGGTCGCGGCGATGCGCGACGATGCCGGCGCGCTGCTGCAGCGCGGCATCAAGCTCGGCGACGCCGGCGACGTCGAGGGTGCGATCGCCGCGCACGAAGCCGCGCTTGCCATCGACCCGAGTATTGCCCAGGCGCACGCGAACCTGATCTCCCTGTATGGGCGCACGCGCGACTGGGCGAAAGCGGACGCGCACTACCACGCCGTCCTGAAGCTGGGCCTGAACGTTGCCGACGCGCACTACGACTACGGCGTGCTGCTCGGCATGCAGGAGCGGTGGGAGGAGGCCGCCGACGCGTATCGGCGCGCCATCGCGCTGAATCCGCTGCACGCGCGGGCCCACAACAACCTGGGGCAGATTCTCGAGCGCAGCGGTCAGTTTGACGCCGCCACCGCGGAATACCGGCGCGCGCTGGAGAGCCAGCCGACGCTGCGCCTCGCGCGGTTCAATCTCGGCCGGATGCTGATTGGCGCGGGCCGCCCCGACGAGGCGATTCAGGAGCTGCAGCAAGTGACCGAACCCCGGGACGCGGAAGCGCCCAAGTATCTGTTCGCGCTGTCCACCGCCTACGTCCACGCGGGCAAACGCGACGATGGGATCAGGTGGGCGGCGGCGGCGCGCGACCTCGCCCGTCAGTTCGGAGACGAGGCGCTGGCGTCCGCGATCGAACGCGACCTGGCGGCGATTCGATGAATCGTGTTCTCGCGACCTTCGTCGGCGTGTTGTTGATCGCCGGGTCTCAAGACCCGGCCTCCGTCCGTGCCGGGTCTCAAGACCCGGCCTACGTTCGTGCCGGGTCTGAAGACCCGGCCTACGTTCGTGCCGGGTCTCAAGACCCGGCCTCCGTCCGTGCCGGGTCTCAAGACCCGGCGTACGGCGTGGAAGGCGCACGGCGGGTCTTCAGCCCCCCCCTCGACGGAGCGGCGTCGCCGCTCTTCATCGAATCGGCCGCCGCGACCGGTCTCGACTTCACCCACGTCAACGGCGCGACCGGGCAGTACTACATGGCCGAAAACCTCGGCCCCGGCGTCGCGCTCTTCGATTACGACAACGACGGCGACCTCGACGTCTTCGTCGTCCAGGGTGGCCCGCTCGAATCCGCGAATGCGCCACGGACGTCCGGTCCCTCGTGCCGCCTGTTCCGCAACGACCTGACGCCTGGACGCGGCGGCACGCGCGCGCTGCACTTCACCGACGTCACCGAACGCGCCGGGCTCGCGCTGCGCACCTACGGGATGGGCGTGGCGGTCGGCGACTACGACGGGGACGGCGACCTGGATCTGTTCGTCACGAGCTTCGGACCCGATACGCTGTTCCGCAACAACGGCGACGGCACGTTCACCGACGTCACGGCACAGGCGCATGTCAGCGATCCGCTGTGGAGCACGAGCGCGGCGTTCGTGGACTACGACCGCGACGGCGACCTCGACCTCTTCGTCGCCAATTACCTCGACTTCTCCGTCGCATCGAACAAGCTCTGTCACGACGCCGTCGGCGCCCGCGACTACTGCAGCCCGCGTGCGTATCGGCCAGTGCCCGACAAGCTCTATCGAAACGACGGCAACGGCACCTTCACCGACGTCACTGAGGCGTCCGGCATCAGCAGGGCGGACGGCGCTGGGCTCGGCGTCGCGGTCGGCGACTACAACGGCGACGGCTGGCCCGACCTCTACGTCGCCAACGATGCGACGCCCAACCAGCTGTGGATCAACCGCCACGACGGCACGTTCGTCGACGACGGGCTGCTCTCCGGCACGGCGCTCAATGCCGCCGGCAATCCCGAGGGCAGCATGGGCATCGCGTCTGGCGACTTCGATGCCGACGGCGACGAGGATCTGTTCGTCACCAACATCGTGGGCGAGACGTTCGCGCTCTACGTCAACGACGGGAAGGGAAACTTCGAGGACGCGCGCGTCAAGGCGGGATTGTCGGCGCCGACGGCCGCGTTCACCGGCTTCGGGACCGAGTGGATCGACTACGACAACGACGGCTGGCCCGACCTGTTCGTGGCCAACGGCGCCGTGAACACCATCGCCGCGCAGCGCGGCCAGCCGCAGCCGTTCCGCATGAAGAACCTGCTGTTCCGAAGCCTGCTCGGCTCCCTTCGGCCGCCGACCTACTTCGCCGACGTCACCGCGCACGCCGGGCCGGCGTTCGAGCGCGCCGAGATCGGCCGCGGCGCCGCCATCGGGGACGTCGACAACGACGGCGACCTCGACATCGTCGTCACCAACAACGGCGGACCCGTTCGACTGCTGCTGAACCAGGCGCAGGAAACCGGCGCGCGCCACCACTGGCTGCAGGTCCGCGCCGAGGACGGGCCGACCAACCGCTTCGGCATCGGCGCGTGGGTTGGCGTGGAACGAACCGGTCAACCGACGCTGTGGCGGCGCGTCCGCACCGACGGCAGCTACTTGTCCGCGAGTGACACGCGCCTGCATTTCGGGCTCGGCGCATCCGCGGCCGCGGTCGCCATCGTGGTGCAGTGGCCCGACGGCACGAAGCAACGGTGGACGGATATCAAGCCCGACGCGATCGTGACGCTCAGGCGCGGCTCAGTGAAAGGTCCGTGAGCGTTCGACGCGCGACGCCTCGTCGGCCGTCCTGGTGCGTTCGTCGGCGTCTTCCCTCTCCCCTCCGGTCCACAGCCGCGTCACGATGCGAATCAGCACCAGTCCGCTGACCGCGAATACCGCGGTCAGCGCGATCGCGTACCCCCATCGGCCGTAGAGATAGTTGCCCACCGCGAAGAGCGACGACCAGATCGCGGTGCACCCGGCGACCCAGCCAAGCAGGGCCATGGGGATGTTGTCGCCCGCCGCCACCTCGTCGCGGACCAGGCCGGTCTCGCGGCGGATCGCTGCCCACCCGGGCCCGAACGGCCGCACCTTCCGGTAGAACGCGTGCAGGACCGCACGATCGGTTTGCGGCGCGAGATACGCCGTGGCCACCCAGCACAGCGTCGTGACGATGACCGTTGCGACCAGCGCGACGTGCGTGCTGAAGGCAACGCCATGCCGAGCGAGCGCGAGCAGCACGATCGACATGAGAAACGAGCTGATCATCGCGACGATTTCGCACCACGCGTTCACGCGCCACCAGAACCAGCGAACGAGATACAGGAGCCCGGTGCCGGCGCCGACCTGCAGGATGATGTCGAACGCGTCTTTGGCCGTGTCGAGGAGATAGACGACCGCCGACGAGCAGAGGAAGAGGCCGACCGTGGCGATCCGTCCGGCACGCACGTAGTGCCGCTCGTCCGCGTCGGTGTTGAGAAACCGCCGATAGAAGTCGTGGACGAGGTACGACGCGCCCCAGTTGAGGTGCGTGAGGATCGTCGACGAGTTCGCCGCGATGAGGCCGCCGACCATCAGGCCGATGAAACCGACGGGCAGGAACTTGAGCATCGCGGGATACGCGATGTCGTGTCCGATCAGGCGCGGGTCGAGGTGGGGAAACGCCTTCTGGATATCCGCCAGCTCCGGATAGACGATGAGCGACGCGAGACCGACCAGGATCCACGGCCACGGCCGGAGCACGTAATGGGCGACGTTGAAGAAGAGCACGGCGCCCAGCGAGTCGCGCTCCGATCGCGAGGCGAGCATCCGCTGCGCGATGTAGCTGCCGCCGCCCGGCTCCGCGCCCGGGTACCACACCGCCCACCACTGAACGGCAA
>JABFWM010000363.1 GCA_013362195.1 Acidobacteriota bacterium | reverse complement strand
TCAGCGAACCGCGCGCGCAGCGCGCGCTCCTGGCCGTCATCCATGACGAATAAGAGGTCAGCCCACGCGAGCATATGCGCGTTGACTTGGACGAGCGCGTCGTCGCTCGTCCCGGCCGATCGCACGTCGAGCCGGGGATCCTTGCTGAACACGCGCTCCGCGGTGGCGCTGCGGCGCCGGTTGTAGCGGCAGACGAAGAGCACGCGCAGCGGCCGGATCTCGGAAAAGGCCATCGCCTCGGCGATAATCTTATCAATATGAAAACAGCGCTGAGCGCTGCGCTCGCAGTAGTGGTGTGCGCGGGGATCGCGTCGCAAGCGCCCGCGCCCGGGCCGGCGCCGTCACGAGCCGAGCGCCATCTCCGCAATATCCGTCAGCTCACGTTTGGCGGCGAGAACGCCGAAGCCTATTTCTCGCCGGACGGTACGCGTCTGATCTTTCAATCGACGCGCGATGGCTATCCCTGCGATCAGATTTACACGATGACGGTCGATGGCGGCGATGTGCACCGCGTCAGCACCGGCACCGGCCGCACGACGTGCGGGTATTTCTATCCGGGCGGCAAGGAGATTCTGTTCGCGTCGACGCACCGCGCGGGTGACGCGTGTCCGCCGAAGCCCACCTACGAGCGCGGCTACGTGTGGCCGATTTATGAAGGCTACGACATTTATCGCGCGGACTCCGACGGATCCCATCTCAGGCCGCTGACGACGACGGGTGGGTACGATGCGGAGGCGACCATCGCGCCCGACGGGTTGATCGCGTTCACGAGCGTGCGCGACGGCGACATGGAGATCTACACGATGAAGGCCGACGGCTCCGGTGTGCGCCGGCTGACGAACAGTCCCGGCCCTGACGGCGGTCCGTTCTTCTCGTGGGATGGCCGGCGCATCGCGTACCGCGGCCGTCCGCTGTCGTCCGGCCGCGAGCTCGATGACTACCGCGCGCTGCTGAAGGAGCATCTCTGGCGACCGACGCAGCTGGAGTTGTACGTGATGGATCGCGACGGCCGCAACGCGCGTCAGCTGACGACGCTCGGCGCCGCGAGCTTCGCGCCGTCCTGGCATCCCGACGGCAGGCGGCTCGTCTTCGCGTCGAACACGAACGATCCCCGGCAGCGCAACTTCGACATCTATCTCATTCAGGTGGATGGCAGCGGCCTCGAGCAGGTGACGTTCAACGAGACGTTCGACGGGTTTCCGATGTTCTCGCCCGACGGCAGGCGGCTCGTGTTCGCGTCCAACCGCAACGCGAAGACGGAAGGGGAGACCAACGTCTTCATCGCCGACTGGGTCGAGTGATCGGGTAAAATACCGCCTTTCATGGCCAATTCATGGATACGCGGCCTGCCGACGCTGCGGCAGGGACGCATCTCGCTGCGCGAGATTCAGGCGGAGGATGATGAGCCGATCGTCGCGCTGTTCCGCGACCCGCGCGTCGCGCGGCACCTCGCCGATCCGCCGCGCAGCCGCAAATCGTTCCGCGAGTTCCTGAAGTGGAGCGCCGGCACGCGCCTCGCCGGGCGCTACACCGGCTTCGCCGTGCGTCAAGGCGCGAAGACCGTCGGCATGATGTACGTGTGGGTCGTGGCGCCGGGGACTGCCGAGATCGGCTTCGCGCTGACGCCATCGGCGTGGGGCACCGGCGTCTTCCGCGTCGCCGGCGCGCTGCTGTGCCGTTTCGCGTTCGACGTGATGAAGCTGCACCGGCTCGAGATGCGCGTCGCCGTCGAGAACACGCGCGCGCAGGTGGCGGTCTACAAGCTGGGCGCGACGCCGGAGGGGCTGCTGCGGGATTCGTTCTACAAGGACGGTCGGTATCGGGACTCGGTGATGTTTCGTCTGCTGCGGCCGGAGCTCGCGGCGTCGCGGCGATGATTCTCCGTCTCGGGGCGACGACGCGGGGTTCCGTGGGATAATCGAGTGTCGGGGCGTAGCGCAGCCTGGTAGCGCACCTGCCTTGGGCGCAGGGGGTCGCTGGTTCGAATCCAGTCGCCCCGACCACTTTCCATCGGGTTCCGGGGATTCCGCTTGTGCGATGTCGCGCGTCAGTTCGCGGCCTCTGATTCCGCCACCCTTCCGACCTCTGGCCTTCCAAATTCACCGAACCCGTTCCGTCCACCACACGCCATCAGATGGGCAACCGCGTGGAACCTATTTGGCGGATTGGATCTAATCGTCGCGCCGCCGTCGCCGTGCTGTCGCACGCGCGGTGATCCGACGGTATCCACTCTCGCTGGTGCCGCTCTGCTGATCCCGATCGCTCACGCTCAGCCGGGCCTCGAATTGACCGGTCTCGCTGATCCGAAGGCGCTCGAACGGGCCAGGATCAAGGCTGACGCCGTCACCGCGCCCATTCGACTGGATCGCGGCTTCTCGGATGCTTTACCGTATCTGAGGCGTCCTTCGATCGGGCGTTCTCCTGTTTGATGCTCCATCATCTCGATGGCATCGATGAGGAGGGTCGAACACTGCGAGAGGTACGGCGGGTGCTGAGGCCGGGTGGGCAAGGCTTTCGCACTGATGTCTCGACGCGGACGGCCTGCACCACGGATTACGTAACGTTCGGATCGAGCACGGGAGGTCCCTGTGAACATGCGAGCTGGACTGTTTGTGACGGCGACGCTTCTGACCGCAGCGATCAATGCACCGACCTCGGGACAGCCTTCAGCACGGCGCGTCATCGTCGCCTTCCGCGACGATGTGTCCCTGCAGGCACAATTCGGTGCGGGACGTCTCGATGCGCGCGCGCGCGCGAATCCAGCCGCATGGGAGTACCTCGATCGCGCCGTCGTCGGCGCGGTGCGGGTACTCGAAACGCAGCACGGTTTCCGGGCGGACTACGTCTACTCGGAGGCGGTCCGGGGATTTGCGGCGGAACTGACCGACGCGCAGATCGGCGCGCTGGAGCGCGACCCGGTGGTGGCCTACGTCGAACCTGACACCGAGATGCACCTCCTCGAGCAGACGCTCCCGTGGGGCATCGATCGGATCGACACCGACATCAGCTCGACGGCGGCAGGCGACGGAGCCGGCGCCGTGACGAACGTGCACGTCTACATCCTCGACAACGGCGCGGATCGCACGCACCCGGATCTCAACGTCATCCGTCAGGTGAACTTCACCAATACGCCGAACACCGCCACGTGCGCGCACGGCACGCGCGTCGCCGGCGTGCTGGCCGCATCCGACAACACCATCGACGTCGTCGGGGCGCTGCCGGGCGCGCCGATTACCGCGGTGAAAGTGACGACGTGCGACCCTGTCTTCTTCTTCGCGTCGTCGGTGATCAAAGGCGTGGACTGGGTGACGAAGCACGCCGTCAGGCCGGCGGTCGCGAACATGAGCATCGGCGGCCCGCCCAACACGACGCTCGATCGAGCCGTGATCAACTCGGCGGACCAGGGCATCCTGTACGCCATCGCCGCCGGGAATCAGGCAAGCGACGCGTGCTTCACCTCGCCACAGCGCACCGGACCGCACGACGGCATCATGACCGTCGCCGGAATCGCGCGGGACGACAGCGAATGGATCCAGAGCAGCTTCGGACGCTGCGTCGACATCTGGGGACCCGCCGTCGATATTCTGACGACCGAGCGGGGCGGCGGAACCGTGACCAGCTCCGGCACGTCGTACGCCGCGCCACATGTCGCCGGCACCGCGGGCCTGTATCTCTCCACGCATCCCACAGCGACGCCGGCGATGGTCGAGAACCAGTTGAAAGCCGACGCCGTGTTCACCGGCACGCTGAGCAAGGATTTGACGCCGGTCAGGGTCGTCTACGCCGGCAAGTACTGACATGTCCGGGCACGAGCCCCGCTCGCTATCCTCTATGAGGACCACACCGTACCGAACAGTCGTGCTGACCGCCGTTGCGGCGTTGACCGCCGGGTGCGCGCTCACGCGTACCAACGTCAAGAGCCTTCACGATCGCGACGCCAACCGTATCCGGTTCGACAAGATCATTCACACGACCGTGAGCGCCCTGAACGCCGTTCCTCCCGGCTGCGGTCCGTCCCGGGATCACCGCACTCGCGACGAGGAATTCAATGTCTACCAGGTCGTCGGCCGGATTGCGCGCGTCAAACGCGAACCCGATCACGATCTTCACATCGTGCTCGAGGATCCTGATCATCCGCGCGACCGGATCGTTGTCGAATCCGACGATCCGGACTATCGCCGCAACGTGTCATCGCCAT